>JAFDFW010000349.1 GCA_019309605.1 Deltaproteobacteria bacterium
CGACACTGGCACTGGCGCCGGCACTGGCGCCGACACTGGCGCTGCCACTGCCGCTGCCACTGGCGCTGTCACTGCCGCTGCCACTGGCGCTGTCACTGAGACTGCCACCGGGAGCGGGAGCGCGTTGGCGCCGGGCTGCATTGCCATCGTGGTCAGGCCGAAGACGCCTGCCTCCGCCGACTTCAGGAAGGCGGTGTGGGCCTCAGCCATCGAGCGTTGGAACGAGGCATGTGCGGCGGCCGTCTGCTCTTGGGCAGCCTGGTAGGCGGCGAGCCACTCGGCGCCGACGGCGGGGCCGGGGAGCCGCGCCGACGCTGGCACGGACACTGTCGCTGACACTGGCACTGGCACCGACGCTGGCACTGTCGCTGCCACTGCCGCTGCCACTGTCGCTGGCGCTGCCACTGTCTCTCGCTTGGGGTTGGGCTTCGGCAACGCCGCGGCGCCGCCGGGAGGCGGATAGAGCTTGCCGTAGTTCGTTCCATTCAGCTTCAAAACGAGCTTCGGTTTGGTGGTCGTGCGCGGGTCTTCGGCCTCTGGGTAGTCCTCCCAGAGCGATGCGAGCTGCAGAGGCATGCCGGCGACTGCGAGGCGGCCAAGGCCGTGATGGAGGCTGGTGATGCCGTCGCGACCGCGGCGGTCGAGGTTGATCGCACGATGGGGACGCCCCTCGAGGATCCGGCCGACTAGGCCTGTGAGGACCGACCCGGGGCCCACCTCGATGAACGTACGAATACCCTGCGCGTACATCGCCTCGATCTGCTCGACGAAGCGCACCGAGCTCGCGACCTGCTCGCCGAGGACGGCGCGGATGGCGGCGGGGTCGCTTGGATAAGGGGCGGCGGCGGCGTTGCTGTAGACCGTCGCATTCGGAGCGGCGAAGTCGACTCCGTCGAGGAAGGCCTTGAAGGGCGCAACCGACGGACTCACGACGTGCGAGTGAAACGCGGTCGCGACTGGCAGCCGTTTGGCCCCGATGCCGGCTTCCTTGAGCTTGGCCTCGACCTGATCGATCGCGTCGGTCGGGCCGGAGAGGACGACCTGCTTGGGGCTGTTGTGGTTGGCCACCACGACGTCGAGCTTCCACTCGCCCAACAGGGGACGGAGATCCTCGACCTTGGCCGAGACCGCAGTCATGGAGCCCGGCGTCTGGGCCGCGTCTCGCATGAGCTCACCGCGCTTGCGCGCCACACGGAGCATGTCGTCCGCGCTGAGCACACCGGCGGCGTGAAGGGCGGTGACCTCGCCGAAGCTGTGGCCGCCGACCGCCGCGGGGGTCAGGCCAACCTTCCGAACGATCTCGAGGAGAGCGAGGCTTGCGGCGCCGATGGCAGGCTGAGCCCACTCGGTCGCTGTCAGACAATCGGCCTGTGCTTCCTTGGCCTCGTCATCGAACGCTGACCTCGGGAAAACGACCTCGTGAAGCTTCTTGTCCTCCGCAAAGTCGAGCCTGGCGGCGGCATCCCAGGCTGCGAGCGCATCGTCGTTGTGCATCGCGACCGCGGCGCCCATGTCGATGTACTGGCTTCCCTGACCGGGGAAGAGGAATCCGACGTCCCCGTCGGGTGCGCCCGTTTCAAAGTGAATGCCGGAAGGCGTGCTGAAGGCCTCGCCTTTCTTTACCTGCTCGGCCGCCTTGCCGAGCTTCTCGGCGAGGTCCGCCTCGTCCTTGGCAACGACCGCCAGACGCGCAAACTTGGAGGCGTCAAAGCCTTCCTGCGTGCTCCGCGCAAGATAGGCGAGCATCCCCTGCTCGCCCGCTTCCTTCGCGAGGGAAGCAGCTTGTTCGGCGACCGCCGCGGGCGAGTCTCCGGTCAGCAGGACGAGCTCAGTCGACATGGCGCGGAGGCGCTTCGGTTCGTCTGCTGGGCCCGAATACTCCTCGAGCGCAATGTGGAAGTTGCTGCCGCCGAAGCCGAAGGAGCTGACGCCGGCGCGGCGCGGGTGCGCCCCGTCGCGGATCCAGGGGCGAGCGCGGGTCGTGAGACTGAAGGGGCTCTTTTCGATCTCGAGCGCCGGATTGGGAGCGTCGACCTTGATGGTCGGGGGCAACACCTTGTGGCGAAGCGCGAAGACGGCCTTGACCAGGCCGGCGGCACCGGCGGCGGACTTGGTGTGACCGATCTGCGACTTGACGGAACCGAGATTGCACCACTGTCGATCTTCGCGACCGGACTCATCGAAGACCATGCGCAGGCCCTCGAACTCGGCGGCGTCGCCGGCCTTGGTGCCCGTTCCATGCGCCTCTACGAGCTCGACGGTTTCGGGCCCGAAGCCGGCCTGCTCGTACGAGCGCCGAACAGCATGGGCCTGCCCCTCGGAGACCGGTGCGTAGACGCTCTTGGCCCGACCGTCGGACGATGCGCCGACACCCTGGATCACCGCGTAGACCTGATCACCGTCACGCTCGGCGTCCTCGAGACGCTTGAGTGCGACCATGCCGAGGCCCTCACCCATCATCGTGCCGTCTGCCTTGTCGGAAAACGGCCGGCAATCGCCCGTCGCCGAGAGGGCCGGAGTCTTGCTGAAGCACATGTACATGAACACGTCGTTCATGGTGTCGGCACCGCCGCAGATCACCACGTCGGACTGACCCAGAAGTAGCTCGTTCACGCCCATCGAGAGAGCGGAGAACGTCGACGCGCAGGCGGCGTCGGTGACGCAATTCGTGCCGCCAAGGTCGAGGCGGTTGGCGATCCGGCCAGCAACGACATTGCCGAGAAGACCGGGGAATGTGCTCTCCTGCCAGGGCACGTAGTTCGAGGCGATCTTGTCGCAGGCGGCTTGAACCTCGTCTTCGGGCAGGCCCGCGTCGCGCAGGCCCTTGACCCATACGGGGCGCTGAAGCCGGCTTACCATCGTGCCGAGGAGCTCCTGCGAAGAGGTGACGCCGAGGATCACGCTCATGCGCGACTTGTCCATCGTCTCGAACTGATTCTTGAAGGCATCCTCGAGGACCTGACGCGCAACGATGAGCGCCAGGAGCTGGTTGCTGTCGGTCGCCGGCATGATCGATGGCGGGATCCCCCAAGAGAGCGGATCGAAGTCGACGTCGGGGAGGAAGGCGCCGCGCTTGGCGTAGGTCTTGTCGGGCGCCTTGGGGTCAGAATCGTAGTAGTCCTCCATCAGCCAGTGCGACTCGGGGATGTCGCTCATCAGGTCGGTGCCCCGAACGATGTCCTTCCAGAAGCCGGTAGCGTTCACCGAGCCGGGAAAGAGGGCGCTGACACCGACGACGGCGATAGGGCTTCGTTTCGAGTTCATCATTTTCTTCAATTCTCGCTCAGGGGACGGGGCGGGTAGTGGAAAGCTTCGGGAGGAACGGGGACACCATAGGATCGGAGCTGCTGGGCGCGCGTGACGACGGCGGCGCCCTCGAGAAGGTTGCGTGCGATCTGAACCGCGTTACGGCTCTCTGGCGGCTCGAGGAAGGAGCCCTTCACCCAGTCGTTGAAGGCGCCCATCGCGGGGCCGCACCAGATCTGATAATCCATCCGCCGCGCGGGATCGCCGACGATGGCCCAGCGGCTCGAGAGGCCGAGATACCAGCGGAAGACCAGAGCCATCCGGTGCTTGGGGTCGCGCTCGGCTCGCTCGACCTCCCGGGGCTCGCGCTCTAGGAAGAACTCGCGGGTGCCGGCCCAGATTTCGTCGCACGGCGCGCCGAGAACGTTCCGCTCGAGCTTCGTGCGAACCTCTTCGGGC
>JAFDFW010000350.1 GCA_019309605.1 Deltaproteobacteria bacterium
CTTCTGCATCGGCGTGAGAACCGGAGCCTTGAGGTCGTCAATTCGAATGTCATTCGGTCCGTCGGTCACGGCTGGCTCTCCTTGGCTTTCGCGGCTTCGAGGGTGGAGCGCAGGTCGCCGAGCTGCTTTCGCAGCCACTGCGTGAGCCAGAAATTTTCGCTCTCGGCTTCGAGCCGCTCATGCGCGGCGACCATTGCTTCGAGCGCCGCGGTATTCGTGGGCGCTGCGGTGAGCGCAACTTCGGCCAGGTGAATCGCCTCGAGCGGTGCGCCCACGGAGAGCTTGTCCTTGGCACGCTGGGCGACTGCGTCGACGCCGCCAGCAAGCTCCACCAAGTCTCCGTGCACGCTCTTGGCAGGCACGGGATAGAGCTCCGTCGTCGAGCTGTGGTGGAACCACCCGGCATAGGTCTCCCAAATCGCCCGCACGCTCCACGATACCTTGCCGTAGCCCTCCCCGACCTCGAGCTCCGGCGGAAGTTGGATGTCACGCATCAGTGTGTGGATGTCCTTGCCGTGATTCATCCCGCGCACGGTTTCGTCGTGAACGTATCGAACCGCGTCGCGCAACCGTGTCAGCTCCTCACGAATCGTTTCCTTGCCGACGACCGGGCCGTGATGACCCGTCAGCAACAGTTTGGGTTCGAGCGCGAGGACCCGCTCGAGAGATTCGATGAAGCGCGGCGCCTCGCGATACCGATCTCCGCGAACCGTCACGAGGTTCGGAAAGTGCCCGAAGAGAGCGCTGAAAAGATTTCCGCAGAAGCAGATATCGTGGTCCGGCAGCCAGACGACCATCGAGTCGGTCGTCTCGCCCCCAGGAGTCGACAAGAGCTCCATTCGCACGCCGCCCAGCTCGAGCTCGTAGCGGTCGTCGAACGTGATGTCAGGTGTCGGATTCGACTGCGCGGGGATCCCCCCTCCCACGTGCTCTTGGATGTACGTCCATGCGCGCGCGATTGCATCAGCAAAGGCAAACGCGCTGCGCGTCACCCGGAATGGCGCGATACGGGCGTCGTCCGCTTGGTGAGGCTCGTTGTTCGCGTGCGCGACGAGCTGCGTGTTCTCCCCGCGGAACACATCGACGCCACCAACATGATCGACGTGGCCTTGCGTGACGAGGATGTAGCGCACCGGACCGTCATCCACCGCGTCGAAGTTCCGTTTGTGGATTGGCGCCTCAAAGCCCATCCCCGTGTTGATCACCACGCGGCCTTCGGGCGTCGTGATCAGATACGAATTGGAGAGGCCTTCGGACAGATAGATGAAGTCGTTGATCTTCTGGGCTTCAGACTGGGACGCCGGTTGGATTTGGAAGCCCGTTGGGCGCGAGCGATATAGTGGAGTTGAGGTCATGGTGTTCCTAGCAGCGGGGGGGGGCGGAGGATAGCCGTGCTCCGGGGGTCGTGCTAGAGTCGGCCCTCGCTCGGGGCGCCACAAAGGCTGAGACGAACCCGTCGAACCTGATCCGGTTTGGACCGGCGTAGGGAAGCGAACCATCGGCTTCTTCCCTGCACGAGGAGCATGATGCAAGATTTCAAGATTCCCCTCCGAGGCGCACACAACCCATCGAGCGAGGAAGCGGGCACCACACCGGGCTCGTTCGCGAACCCGCCTGACATTGGCGGCCCGCGCACCTTCTCGTCTCCCGACACCCCCGGCATGCCGCAACCAAGCGAGAAGACCGCCTGGGACTTCATGCCGGAAGATTGGCGATTCGAAGACGGCGGCTGGCATCCGCCCGCTGGCTTCGAGCCTGTGACGCAGTTGGAGCATGCGCGTCTCGGTATCGTGACGCCGGTCATGCGGCGCGTCGCCGAGCGCGAAACGCACCTCACATCGGAGCAGGTGCGCGACGAAGTCGCAGCCGGCCGCATGATCATTCCGGCCAATACGGTGCATCTCGAGCACGCGTTGGACCCGATGTGTATCGGGCGCGCGGGCCTCACGAAAGTCAACGCGAACATGGGCGCGTCACCGGTGTCGTCCGGCACCGAGGAGGAAGTCGAGAAGCTTCGTTGGGCCGAGCGCTGGGGCGCCGACACCGTGATGGACCTTTCGACGGGCGGTGACCTCGACGCAACGCGGGAAGCGATCATCGTCAACGCGCGTGTGCCGATCGGGACGGTTCCCATCTACTCGATGATCATCGGCCGCAGCATCGAAGAGCTGACGCTCGAAGTGATTCTCGAGACGTTGCGACATCAAGCACGCCAGGGCGTCGACTACTTCACCATCCACGCAGGCGTGGCACGTGAGCACCTGCCCTTCATCCGCAAGCGTCTCATCGGAATCGTGTCGCGCGGTGGGTCCCTGCTCGCCAAATGGATGCTGCACCATGGCCAGGAAAATCCGACGTATACGCATTTCGAAGCGATTTGCGACGTGATGCGCGAATATGACGTCTCGTTCTCCTTGGGCGACGGACTGCGTCCCGGTGGCCTCGCCGACGCGACCGACCAGGCGCAGCTCGGCGAGCTCGAACGCCTCGCTGAGCTCACCGAACGCGCGTGGCGCAAAGGGTGCCAGGTCATGGTCGAGGGGCCGGGACACGTCCCGTTCGATCAGGTCGAATACAACATGAAGCTCCAGCGGCAACGCTGCCACGGTGCGCCGTTTTACGTGCTCGGCCCACTCGTCACCGATGTGTTCCCTGGCTACGACCACATTACGAGCGCGATTGGCGCGACCGCCGCCGGGTACCATGGCGCCGCAATGCTCTGTTACGTGACGCCGAAGGAGCACCTGGGTTTACCGAAGAAGGACGACGTCAAGCAGGGGTGCATCGCCTACAAGATCGCCGCCCACGCGTCGGACGTAGCTCTCGGGATCCCGGGCAGCCGTGATTGGGACGATGACCTCACCCGCGCGCGAGCTGCGCTCAACTGGGAGAAGCACTTCGACCTGGCCTTCGACAGCGATACGGCGCGCGCGTTTCACGACGAGGACCTGGACGTCGATACGGACTTCTGCGCGATGTGCGGTCACGACTGGTGTTCGGTGCGTATCTCCAAAGAGATCGTAGAGTTTGAATCCGGCAAGGCGAGCGGTTTCGAACGGGACCGCGTCATGAAATCAGCCGCTCTCACACCGGAACAGCAGGAGATTCTTCGTGCTCGCGGCCACCTGTCCCCCGATGAGATTCATCGACTGGCTGGCAAGACCAAGAACGCCGTCGGCGAAGCGGAAAAGGCAGCCTGTCACAGCGACGTGGTGAGCAATGAAACCGATGCGTTTCAGGTCCAGGGCGAAAAGCTGCTAAAGTTGCGACGTAAAGGGAATGAAGGAGCGCCGCGCGCGTAGCGGCGCCCCTGGGGAAAGGGAACACGATGGGGAAGACACTGGTTCTGGGCTTGATGATCGGCACTTTGGCGATCGCGTACGGGTGCTCCAAGGAGTCCTCGGGCACGACGGCGTACTCGTTGGAAGATTTCGACTACCCGATGAGTTCCACCGATGTCGCGGCAGGCACCGAGGTGTTCGCCGAGTTCTGCGAAGGCTGCCACCCCGGCGGTGAAGAAGGCGACGGCCCGAAGATCGCCGGCGAAGGAGAGTCCCCCTCAGAGCTGCGCTGGAAGGTGCGCTCCGGCGGCGACGACATGCCCGCCTTTGGCCCGGACAAAATCAGCGACGCCAACCTAGAATCCCTGCTGGCCTACGCCCTAACCATCGGCGCCGTAGCCCCTTAGGCTAGTTGTTACGGCAG
>JAFDFW010000038.1 GCA_019309605.1 Deltaproteobacteria bacterium
TGCGTGAAGGGCTTCGATAGGTAGTCATCCATCCCGGCCGCAAACGCCGTCCTGCGATCGCCGGTCATCGCGTGCGCGGTGAGCGCAATGATTGGAACGCGCCTCTGGCCGGACTCGGTTTCGCGCGCCCTTTGGGTCCGGGTGGTCTGATAACCGTCCATGTTCGGCATCTGTCCATCCATGATGACGGCGGCATAACGATGCCCCTCCTCCATTGCCTCGAGTGCAGCGACACCGTCGTTCACGGTGTCGACCTCGTATCCGAGGGCCTGAAGGTGCGCGTGAACGACCTTCAGATTGATCGCGTTGTCTTCGGCGACGAGGATCTTCATTCCGTTGGACTGCAACTCCTTCGGCCGGGGAGCGGGCAGAGAACGGCGGTCGACCTCGTCTCGAGGGCGTTGCTGTGAGCTCGGTCGGTTGAGGGTTTCGAGGAGGGCCGCAATGATTTTGGCTCGCCGAATCGGCTTCTCGGCGTGCACGTGGATTCCGGCCTCGCGCAACTCGCTCACCTCGTGACGATGAGAGCAGATCGCAACGACTGCGCCCCCCGCTTTCGTCGCGGCAACGTTGAGCTCGACAGCCCGGGTTCGCCAATCCTTGCCGAGACTGCGCAGGTCGACCAGTGCAACGCTTGGACGTGGCGATCCCCGAAACGTCTTGAGCGCACCGTCAAAAGTTGTCGTCGGCCAGGCTTCGATGTCCCACGACCGGAGTTGGGCACAGAGCGTCTCGCGCGCCCGGTTGTTGCTCTCGAGCACGAGAACTTTGGTGCCTGCGAGTGCCTCAGTGACGGCTTTGAGCTCCTCACTGAGTTGCTCCTCGATCTCGAAACGCGCGTCGAAGAAGAAGGAGCTGCCCGTTCCGACGGTGCTCCGCAATTGAAGGTCGCCTCCCATCAATTCGATTAGCTGCCTGCAGATCGGGAGCCCGAGGCCTGTGCCTCCGTACTCGCGGGTCGTAGACGCATCCGCTTGTGCGAATGGCCTGAAGATGCTCTCCGTTCGATCCTCGGAGATGCCGACGCCAGTGTCGGAGATCCGGATCTCGAGGTCGACGTGCCACGGACCTCGATCGCGGCTGCGGATTCCAACGATCACCTCGCCTTCCTTGGTGAACTTCAGCGCGTTACCTCGCCTTCCTTGGTGAACTTCAGCGCGTTGTTGACCAGGTTGGAGATGACCTGTCGGAGGCGGAGCGGGTCGCCGCAGACTTCGGACGGCACATTCGGACCGATCTCGGTGATCAGTTCGATGCCCTTGGCGTGGGCCGCCGATGCGTAGTTCACGGCGATTTCTTCGGTCATCGAGATGAGGTCGAAAGCGACCGATTCGAGGCGCATTTCTCCAGCCTCGATCTTCGAAAGATCAAGCAAATCGTTGACGATCGCGAGTAAGGATCGGCCCGACTTGTGAACTTCTCGCAGGTAGTCGTCTTGTGGCTTCGGTAGTGCCGAGGAGTCTATCAATTGTAGCAGTCCGAGGATTCCGTTGAGCGGTGTTCGGACTTCGTGACTGACGTTCGCCAGGAATTGCCCCTTCACCTGGGCGGACGCCAACGCAGCGTCGCGAGCGCGCACCAACGTTCGCGCTTGCTCGGTCGCGAGTCGGCGCATCGCATCGGCCTCCTGTGCTTCCTCGTGAAGGCCGAACATGAGTTGCCGGCGGGACCAAAGAACCAGGGCGCCGACGAGTGTCGCCGCCCAAAGATGGAAGAGCCCCAAGCTGTATGGGCCGATTGCTGCCCCGTGCGCGAGGGGTAGCCAGCCGATGAACACTACGGCGACCATCATTACGAACATCGAAAAACGATAGAGGAGGGCGCCCGCGGTCACGATCGAGATGGCAAGCGTAGTCGTATTGCCGATGTCGCCGCTGACCGCGTACATGGTGAGTCCCATGCCCGCAGCGACCAAGATGGTGGCTATCGAAACCGGCGTGTCGAAGCGGGCGTCGTCGACACGCATGCCGGCCCACACCAGGAGCACGAGCGCCGAGGAAATCGCGCAGATGAACACGTGGGGCGTGTTGGGGGTGAAAGGCGGCGACACTAGGAAAAGGACCGCGCCCGCGGCGTAGATGAGCGACAGGACCGGCAACATGTGCGAGAGGGCACGGAGCGAGCGAAGACGCGTTTGCTCATCGCGCTCCCGCTCATACCGAGCCTTCGATTCGTCCCCGAGGCTTTCGGGAGCCTGCCCTTCGTCGTTCATCCCCAACTAAACAAGCTGCCCTAGCCGAACCCGATTGTCACAACATGACCCAAAAAGACGACAATTAGCCCTCTCAAAAAGGGGTTAGACGCCTTTTGAACAGGGTGAATTCTGGCAAGGTTTGGGGATGGGCGAGCGGGTGCGGGCGGAAGTCGAGCTGGAGCAGCTCACGCAGCAGATTCGGTATCATGAGGCGGCGTATCGAGCCGGGGCCCCCGAGATCACCGACGCCGCGTTCGATGACCTGGTCGATCGGTATCAGGAGCTCGCGGAGCAGCTTGGGCTCGATGCGTCGGAGCGGCTCGATGTTCAGCCGGGGCAGGATCACACAGCCGGGTTCGAGACGGTGGAGCATCGCGTGCCGATGCTGTCACTCGAAAAGCTTTCACCGAATCGGCGTGACAGCGGGGGCGAGCCGATGCCGCTCTCGGACCAGCTCTCGGCATGGTTTCGCCGTCGGCGAAAGGAGCTCGAAGTCGATGAGTTTCCGGTGATCGTCGAGCCGAAGGTGGATGGGATTTCGGTGTCGCTTCTTTATACCGACGGAATGCTGCGGCGTGCGGTGACTCGCGGTGATGGACGCAAGGGCGACGTGATCACGAAGCAGGTGGAGCGGCTCGGAACTGTGCCAATCAAGCTCAAACGAGGCGGCGAGGGTGAGATCGAGATTCGCGGCGAGCTGTACTGGCCGCTCACCGAGTTTGCGCGCTTCAACGCGACGCTCGACAAGCCGTTGATCAACCCGCGCAATGGCTGTGCTGGCATGATGAAGCGCAAGGATCCAGCCGGGCTCGAAGAGACTGGCATTCGGGCGTTCTTCTATCAGGTCGCATGGGACCATGGCGTGAAGCTTCCTCCAACGCAGTGTGACACGCTGCAGTGGTTGGCCGACCGCGGCGCAGACGTGTATCTGAGCGAGGTATTCCAAACCGCCTCCGAAGAGGACGCGCTCCAGTATTGCGAAGACTACGACGCGCGCCGAAGGACGCTGGACTACGACATCGACGGGATGGTCATCAAGCTGGACGACCTCGGCGTGTATGCGCGGCTGGGAGCCACGGGGCATCATCCGCACTGGGGCATTGCGTACAAGTTCCCGCCGGAGCGCAAACCCACCCAGCTCCTCGATATCGAGGTGTCCGTGGGCAAGTCGGGCAAGCTGACGCCGGTCGCGATCTTGGAGCCGGTGTTCGTGTCAGGAACGACGGTAAGCCGCGCATCACTGCACAACTTCGTCGAGCTCGAGCGCAAGGATGTGCGGGTCGGGGACACGGTCCTGGTCGAAAAGGCAGGCGAGATCATTCCCCAGGTCGTCGAGGTCGACAAAGGCAAACGCAAGCGGGGGGCAAAGCGCTTCGTAGCGCCTGATGTCTGCCCGACCTGCGGCACGGAGGCCGTGAGCGAAGAGATATTCGTCTACTGTCCCAACCCGGCCTGCCCCGATCAGGTGCGTGAGCGGCTACGTCACTTCGCGAGCCGGAGGGCGATGGACATCGACGGGATGGGTGAGGTGCTCGTCGATCAGGTGGTCGACAAGCTCGGCGTGCGTTCGCCGGACGACCTGTTTCGCATCGAGGTGGATGCGCTCGCGGTGCTCGATCGGATGGGCCAAAAGAGCGCCGAGCGCGTGAAGACGGGCCTCGAAGCAGCCAAGGAGCGCGGCCTCGCGCGCGTGTTGAACGGGCTGGCAATTCGGCATGTCGGCGAGACGATGGCCGAGGATCTGGCTGCTTATTTCAAGACCGCAGATGCGCTGCTGGATTTTGCGGCGCGATACGTGGCGGAAGATGAAGACGCGGTCGAAACTGTGGCGCCGGCGAAGTCTTCGGAGCGTGGTGCGGTCGAGGGGCTCGCGCGCAAGAGCGCGGATAGCATTTTCCACGAGCTGGATGCGCCGGCCGTGCGAAAAGTGTTTATGGGCTTGGCCGATGTCGGCGTGACTCTGAGCGTGAGAGCGGCCGACGTGCACGAGGTGGCCGACGTCGCGGGCAAGGCCTTTGTACTGACGGGCACACTGCCTACGCTGAAGCGCACCGAAGCGACCAAACGGATCAAGGCGGCCGGAGGCAAGGTGTCGGGTTCTATTTCTAAAAAGACCGACTACGTGGTTGCGGGAGACGACCCCGGAAGCAAGCACGACAAGGCCCAGTCGCTCGGCGTCGAGATCATCGATGAAGCGGCCCTGCTCGCGCTGCTCGGCGAAGTGGAGTGATCGTCAGAGTTCGGGGATCGCGCGGGCCAATCGGCGCAGCCCCTCTTCGATTTCCTCGCGCGACGCTGCAAAGCTGAACCGGATGAAACCCTCGGCGGCTTCTCCGAAGTCGCGCCCGGGACCAAGCGCCACGTGGGCCTTATCGAGAATGTCGAAGGACAGCGTCAACGAGTCGCGCTCGAAGTGGCGCATGTCGACCAACGCATAGAACGCGCCGGGCGGGTCGATCGGAATCGAAAGCCCCATATCTCGAAGGCCGTCGACCAGGATGCGCCGGCGGACCGCGTATTGTTGGCGCATGTGCTCGACATGCTCCGCGCCATGGGCGAGCGCCGCTATACCTGCTTGCTGGACGAACTGCGACGTCGAGATGAAGAAGCTCTGCATCAGGCTCTGCAAGGGCCGCATCGCGATGGCGGGGGCGATGAGGTAGCCCAAGCGGAAGCCCGTCATCGCGTAGCGCTTCGAGAACCCATCGAGAACGTAGCAGTTCTCAGTGAAGGTCAACGGCGAGGCCACCTGGGCGTCGTCATAGGTCAGCCCGTCATAGATCTCGTCGGAGAGGATCGGGATGCCCAGGTTACTGAGCTCCTCGACGACTTGTTTCGGCTGGACGGCGCCCGTCGGGTTGGCAGGCGACGCGAGAAAGATAGCGCGCGTCCTCGGCGTGATCGCAGCCCGCACCTTGGCGACGTCCATCACGAAGCCGTCCTCGGGGCCCGTGGGCACGAGCACCGGCTTGCCACCGCATACAGCGATCATATTCGGGTAGCAAGGGTAGTGGGGAGTTGCGAGGATGACCTCGTCGCCCGGGTCGACCAACAGATTCAGACACAACAAGATGGCTGGCGAAGTTCCGCTAGTGACCACCACTTGGTCCGGGTCGACCGCAATCCCACGTCGCTCCTCGCAGTTCTGTGCGATCGCTTCGCGCAGGACGAAGAGTCCGCGGCTGTCGGTGTAGTGGGTCTCGCCCGACACCAGCGAATCGACCGCAGCTTGAACAGCAGCTGGCGGCGCCTCGAAATTCGGCTCCCCGACGCCAAGCTGAACGACTGGCGTGCCGGCGCGCGCCATCGCCATCCCCCGCTCCATCACCTCCATGGCAAGGAACGGCTCCACTTCCTGCGTACGCTTCGCGAACACGGGGACACTCTCTACGGTCCTAACTCCCCGGGATCTAGTCGCTTCTCAGGCAAAGATCGCAGCGCCCGCGTTGAGCCGCTGGGCTACCGCTGCGATCTTTGGCTGAAAAACCTTGTAATGTCGGGCAATTACGGGTACGGAGAGTGTCCCCTATGGAGTCGCTTGTCGTTACTGTGATTGGGAAGGATCGGCCTGGGTTGGTGGAGTTGGTTTCGGCTGTGGTCGAGGAGCACGGCGGGGACTGGGTCGAGAGCCGGATGTCCCGGTTGGCCGGGGAGTTCGCTGGGATTCTCCGGGTGAGCGTGCCGGCGGCGCAGGTTGATGCCTTGTCGGGGGGACTCGAGTCGCTGCAGTCGGACGGGCTTCGTGTGGTGGTCGAGCGTGGCGTCGAGGAAGCGGTCGAAGAGGGGCACGTGATTTTGCTGGATCTGATCGGGAGCGATCGCCCGGGCATCGTTCACAAGATCTCCGAAGCGCTTGCGGCGCGCGGCGTCAACGTCGACGAGCTGAATACCGAGTGCGATGGGGCGCCCTGGTCGGGCGACACCTTGTTCAAGGCGACGGCCAGGCTTCGCGCGCCGAGGACCCTAGACCTCGATCAGCTTCGAGAAAGCCTCGAGGCGATCGCCGGTGACCTGATGGTCGACATCAGTATCGGCGAGGCCGACTAAGGCCTCTGCTCGCGCCCGAGGGTAGCGGCGCAGAAGTTGGCGGGCCGCCCGCGCCTTCTCTTCGGAGGTCATCCACATTCGCAGAGTTGCGAACCGATACATCGCGCGGATGTTGGGGAACAAGGCCAGATAGATCTGCCACGAACCTTCGTACGCCGTTGCGTCGAGCGCGAATGCGAGCTGTTCGTCGTCCACGGCCGGCGTCAGGTCAGCGCCGCGCATCGCCAACAAGACGCGGACGAGGCGGTCGACAGCGTGTACTCGAGCCCCCGCCGCGGAGGTGCCTTCCGCGTTGAACGAGTTGCGGCGTCGGGTCCAGCTCCTGCGCCACCGCTGGTCCCAGGCGTAGAGAAGCGCGTTGTCGAAGTGGGCGAGCGCCATGAGACGACTCCATCGCATGCATTGCTGCACAGTGCCGCTTGCTCGGAGGTTAACCTCTGGAACATCGTCGCGCGTGACAGGTAGTCGCCCCGCCCTGAAGCGCTGTTCGAGCCAGGCGAATTCCGCGGGGAAGTCGTTGGCTGCGATCTGGAGCGGGTAGCTTGGCTGCTGTCCGAGGTCGATCGCGATGTCCTTCAGGTCGTCGAAGATCTGGAATGTCGACAGAAGATACCCCCAGCGGCGAATCGCAGCGCCGTGCTTTGCGGGTTCGAGCCCGAGCAGGCGCGCCCGAAGGTCGAGCCAGAGCATCATGACCATGTTGTTCTTGCGATAGAAGTGCCAGGCCGTGTCTCGCAGGCATAAGCGGTCGGGGCGACGCGCGGAAGTGCTCCCGCAAAGCTCGGCTTCGTCCAAGTAGGTCTGGAAGCAATGGTGCAAGAAGAGATGAGTGGCATGCGCGACGGCTTCGTCAGCGTCCGCGACGAGCTCATCGATGGTGACCGCCAACTGGTCGAGGGCGTCGAACAGCGCGGACAATGTGATGCCGAACTTCGTCGTGTGAGCATCCGGATCGACGCCGAACTTCCAAATGTCGGCAAGCGAGAGGTCGCAAAGCGGGCGCTCGGAGGTGTCGTCTCGATAGACTGACTGGACCAAACGCCCCGCAGCGTCGTGGCCGCCGGCCGCAGCCGCCAGCTCGTCGAGGAACTCATCAGCGAGCTGCATGTAGAAGAACGCGATGTCCGCCAACGCGACCGAAGTCGAGATAGGAACCCCGCCCGCCCCTTTGAACGCGAAGTTGTCGACGAGCGGACCGATTTGCTCGATCGCAGACAGGGTTTCGCGAAGTGCGGGCTGTTCGAGAACGACGCCGGGCAGAAGGCTCCGGATCCGGCGCTGCCTCCTCCAGTAGAAAGGCAGCATGGCGCCGTGTCGAAAGAAGTCGCGGTTCTGCTGCACCCGCTCGGAAAGGATGAAGCGCGCAGGCCGGTTCTCGCGCAGCCGCTCCCATGCGCCGGTGACACGGGCGACGTGTGCCGCGGTTGCGCCGCGCTCCACTCGGGTAGATGGCTCGGGGTGAAGCAGAAGCGTGGTCTCGTACTGAAGGCGCGCCTCGTCCGAACCCTCCTCGTCGATCACCGCATCGGCGAGCTGTGCCTCCCAAGCTTTGAGCTTGCCAAGGAGCCTCGTGGCTTCACCGCCCGCCGCAGCGGGCCCTTCCGTATGCAGCAACGCAAGTCTCGTGCTCAACACGTCGTCTAGCGCCTTGGCGATCGGACCCGACCCGACGAGGCCCGCGCGCATGTATGGATGCCGCTCGAGGACGCCTTCGATGCGTCCCAATACGGCGAGCTCGGCGTCGGTGAACGGTGGCATCGTGATGGAAGCAAGCATGGTCATCGGGCGATGGCGGTTGTGACACGCTGAAGGGGAGGCTCCAACTCCCGCTCGCTTGGTGCTAGGGTCACGATCCGAACCATGGCAAGAAGAGGCCGAAAACCAAGCTGGCGCGCGCCATTTCGCCGCGTCGCGATGGCCGCCGAAAACGCCCTCGAGCTTGCGAGGCTCGGACACTTCACCGATCCCGAGCATGCGCCATACAAGGTCGCACATCAGATGCGCATTGCGCGGTTGCGACGCTACGGTGGTGACGCCCACCGCCCGACCGTCGAGGCGCCACTGCTTTTGATTCCTCCTTTGATGGTCACCGCGGAGATCTATGACGTGGCTCCCGACATCAGCGGGGTCACGGCGCTGACGCAATTGGGGCTCGACGTGTGGGTGATCGACTTCGGTTCGCCCGAGCAAGAAGAGGGCGGCATGAAGCGCACCCTCGATGAGCACATCCAGGCGGTGAGTGATTCGATCGATTGGATTCGTGGTGCGACCGGCCACGACGTTCATCTCGTCGGCTACTCACAGGGGGGGATGTTCGCCTATCAAACCGCCGCGTACCGCGGCTCACGGGGCATCGCTTCGCTCGTGACGTTCGGAAGCCCCGTGGACATTCACCGAAACCTTCCGAACATAGAAGACAGCATCGCCGGCCGCGTGTTCGAGCTTGCGCAGGGCGTGTTTGAGGCGCCGTTGGACAAGCTCGGAGGACTGCCTGGGGCCCTGACCAGCACCGGGTTCAAACTTCTCTCGGTTCAAAACGAAGTTGCCCAGCTCATGGACTTCGTTCGGAAGCTGCACGACCGGCAGGCGCTCGAGAAACGCGAGGCCCGTCGACGTTTCCTCGGCGGCGAAGGCTTCGTGGCGTGGCCCGGGCCCGCGCTCAAGAAGTTCGTCGACGAGTTCGTCGTTCACAATCGCATGCTGTCCGGGGGCTTCGTCCTCGACGGCCGCACCGTCACGCTCGCGGACATCACCTGTCCTGTGATGTTTGTCGTTGGCGAGCGGGATTCATTCGCCAACGAGGCGGCGGTTCGCGCCATCCGCGGCGCCGCCCCCAACGCCGAGCTGTTCGAAGTGCCGATGCGCGCCGGGCATTTCGGCCTCGTCGTGGGCAAGCAAGCGATGTCGTTCACCTGGCCAACCGTTGCAAGCTGGGTTCGATGGCGCGAAGGCGCGGGCCCCGAGCCTTCGGTGCTCCAAGCCCCGCCACCGCTCGATGAGCCGGAGGAAGCGGACGTCGACGAAGTCGATTTCGATGTCGAGCTCTTCTATCGCACCGTTGTCGGCACGGCTGGCGCTTTGTGGCAACGACTCGGGCGGTCCGCCACGGATCTGGGCGAGCAGCTCGACAACCTGCGTTGGCAGGTTCCGCGCCTCAGCGTTCTGCAGCAGATGGGGCCAGACACTCGTGTGAGTCTGGGGCTCGCTCTCTCGGAGCAGGCCACGTCCAATCCGGAAGGCACTTTCTTCCTTTGGGAAGGGCGGGCGTTCTCGTACGCGCAAGTGGATCGCAGAGTCGACAACGTCGTGCGGGGTTTGATCCGTTGCGGCGTTCGGCGGGGTGAGCCAGTCGCTGTGCTGATGGGTCCGCGTCCCAGCTATCTCTCCGTGACGGCCGCGTTGAGCCGCTTGGGCGCGGTGCCGATCTTGCTGAGCCCGGGCCGAGGGAGTGCCACGCTCCAAGAGGCTATTCATGGGTCCGCGCCGCGCTTCCTCATCGCAGACCCGGAGACAGCGGTTCTGGGCACGGAGTTGTGCGACGAGGTCCTCGTGCTCGGCGGTGCGCGTGAAGAGCGAGCGCTCCCTTCGGGCGTGACCGACATGGAAATCATCCCCCCAGACACGGTGGAGCTTCCGGGCTGGTACGAGCCGAACCCGGGGTGTGCGCGCGACCCGGCGCTGATCATGCTCACTGCGGGGCGAGGCAAGAAGCCACGCGCGGCCAAGATCAGCAACCAGCGCTGGGCGTTCTCGGCCTATGGCGCGGCGGCCGCGTGCACGCTTTCCCCACGCGACACCGTCTACTGTTGTCTGCCGCTTCACCACCCCGCTGGCATGTTGGTCGCGGTGAGTGGGGGGTTGGTCGGGGGCTCTCGCCTGGCGCTCGCGACCGAGTTCGACCCGGAGGCGTTCTGGGAGGATGTTCGACGATATGGCGCCACGGTGGTCTTCTATGCCGGTGAGATGTTGCGCGAGCTTCTCCACGCTGAGCCGTCTGCGGCAGACAACGAAAACCCGGTTCGCCTGTTTGCCGGCAGCGGCCTTCGGCGAGACGCGTGGCAGCGCATCGTCGATCGGTTTGGTCCGGTCGGCATTCTCGAGTTCTATGCCGCCACCGAAGGCAACGCGCTTTTAGCCAACGCATCCGGCGAAAAAGTGGGCGCCCTCGGCCGCCCGCTTCCCGGAAGCGCGGAGGTCGCGCTCGTCCGGTACGATTTCGACACCGAGGAGTTCGACCGCGACGACCACGGCTTCCTGGTTCGCTGTGACCTCGGTGAGCCGGGCGTGTTGCTCGCGCGACTCGACGCGGCACATCCGCTCGCGAGCTTCACCGGAGGCGATGAGGCCGGCCGACGCTTACTGCAAGGGGTCTTCGAAGCCAGTGACATCTGGTTCATCACCTGGGATGTGCTGCGGCGCGATGTCGACGGTGACTTCTGGTTCGTCGATCGGAGCAGCCGAATGCTGCGAACCGCGGCCGGTGTCGTCGCGACCCGAGCCGTCGAAGATGCTCTTTACGGCTTCCCCGCCCTCCGTCACACGGTGGTGTACGGGGTGGAACAGGACGGGGCCGATCGCCCGGTTGCAGTCGTGGCCACACACGACAACGAGAGATTGGATTTGCAGGCGTGGAATGAGTTTGTCGCGGGGCTGGACCCGAGCGAGCGCCCGTCCTGGGTTAAGCGGGTCGAACGCATTCCCATGACCGACGGTTTTCGCCCAGATAAAGCCGCCCTGGAGAGCGAGCCGCTCGACGCCGGCGCGGAACTCTTCGTCTACGACCAGAAGACCGAGCAATACGGCCCGGCCCCCCAAGATGGTTCCACCATACGGGCATAGGGGCCGCCCCCACTGTACAAAAATCGCCCCGTCCCGACTCTCTTGCTACATACCGTCTCGATGACCGCCCGAGCCCTCCTTTTGCCCTTTGCTTTGATGACCGCGCTTCTGTTCGCGTGCGTGAAGCCAGTCAACAACGGCAACGCGTGCTTCGATACGGCCGAGTGCCGCGGCGGCTCCATCTGTGCTGAGACGGTCTACGGGAAGTACTGCATGAAGCAGTGCGGGCCCGAGGTGGTCCATTGCGAGGACGGGGAGTCGTGCCTGCGCTCCGAGGAGCTGCCCGAAGGCGCAGGTGGCGCCGGCGGTGACGGTGGCGCAGGTGGCGCAGGTGGCGCAAGCGGTGCAAGCGGTGCACGCGGCGCAGGTGGCGCAAGCGGCGCAGGTGGCGCAAGCGGCGCAGGTGGCGCAGGCGGCGCAGGTGGCGCAGGTGGTGCAGGC
>JAFDFW010000351.1 GCA_019309605.1 Deltaproteobacteria bacterium
ATCCTCGTTGCTCGGCAACTGCGGGACGGAAAATGCCGCGATATCGACGACGCCGAGCTCTTCGTAGGGCTCGACGATTCGATTGCGAATCACGCGGTAGTCGCAGTCGGGGCCGCGTGCCGCATAGGTGCCTCCGGTCTTGCGGTATTCCCCGGAGCCTCCACATGCGAGGAGGGCGAGCAAGGCGAGCAGGAGTGGGCTCCAAATCCAAAAGCGTGTCGAAAGCACGATCAGCACGCAGAGTGCCAGCTATGATCCTGGGTCACAAGTGCTTGCGGCGCGCCGAGGGCTAGCGTAGGAATCATCCGTTCGCGCGAATCCGGAGGAAGCGCATGCAGAAGCGATTGGTTGCCGCAAGAGCCTTGGTTGTCATCACCGCGTCCGGGCTCCTTCCCGCGTGCAGCTCGGGCGGAGGAGCGCCTGGCTACGCCACAGCGGCCGCGGTCAGGGCCGAGCCGACACAGGTCTTCTGGGGCGACACCCACCTTCACACCAGCTACTCGCCAGACGCGTTTTTCTTTGGCAACGAGACCGCGGACCCCGACACCGCGTATCGATACGCGAAGGGCTACCCCGTTTTCCACCCGTACCACAAGGCGAAGATCCAAATCGGAACGCCCCTCGATTTCCTCGTCGTCGCCGATCACGCCGAGATGATGGGAGTGCCCCTGCGGCTGGCCCAAGGTGATGAGCGGCTGCGCAAGACCGCCAGCGGAAAGCGGCTGATCAAAATGTTTAAGGCCGGCAAAGGCCAGGAGTTCTTCATCGAGTTCGTAGGGCGGATCAACACCAATGTGCCCTACGAAGATCTGAACGGCGAGGACACGCGCCAGTCGGTCTGGAGCGACATGGTGGCCATCACGGAGCGTCACAATGCGCCGGGCCGATTCACCTCGTTCATCGGCTGGGAATGGACGTCGACCCCCAGCGGCAAGAACCTGCACCGCGTCGTGTTCATGCCCCAAGGCGGCGAGGTAGCCTCGAAGTTCATCCCCTACAGCTCCTTCGACAGCAACAAGCCGGAAGACCTGTGGACCTGGCTCGAGGCAACCACCGCGCGCACCGGCGCGAGCTTCACAGCGATTCCTCACAACTCGAACATCAGTGGAGGCCTGATGTTCAACGATGTCGACGGCGAGGGACGCCCGATCACAGCCGAATACGCCCGCACCCGAATGAAGTGGGAACCGGTCATCGAGGTGACGCAGATCAAGGGTGATTCAGAAACCGACCCGATTCTCTCGCCCAACGACGAGTTCGCGGCGTTTGAGCCGTTCTCCCATGCAATCGACAGCGAGGCTCTCGCAGAGGGCGCGGTCGCTTCAATTGGTCCCGGCGACTTCGCGCGTGCCGCCCTCGGTCGAGGCCTCGAGCTCGAAGCCACGGTGGGCGCCAACCCGTACAAGTTCGGCATGATCGGATCGACCGATTCCCATACGGGCATGTCGTCGGCCGAGGAGAACAACTTCCACGGGAAGACCGCGTATGACTCGATCCCCGAGAACCGCTTCAACTCGTTCATCGGCATCAAAGGATTCGGCGCCGACATGTCCGCGGCAGGGGTGGCGGGTGTTTGGTCCCCCGCCAACCAACGGGCGGACCTCTTCGACGCGTTCCAGCGCAAAGAGGTCTACGCGTCGACCGGGCCGCGCATCCGCCTCCGATTCTTCGGCGGCTGGGGTTTCGCGGACGACGACGCGGGGAAAAAGAACATTGCGCAGATTGGATACGACAACGGCGTGCCCATGGGCGGCGACCTCACGAACGCCCCGGAGGGCAAGGCACCCCGCTTCCTGGTCTACGCCATCAAAGGCCCACGCGGCGCCAACCTCGACCGCGTCCAAGTCGTGAAGGGCTGGCTCGACGAAAACGGGGCGGCACAAGAGCAAGTGTACGACGTCGCCTGGTCGGACGGCCGCCAACTCCAAGACGACGGCTCACTGCTAGCCGTTGGCAACACCGTCGATCTTGCGACCGGCCGCTACACCAACGACATCGGCGACGCCCAACTCTCCACCGTATGGCAAGACCCAGACTTCAACCCCGCCACCCGAGCCTTCTACTACATCCGCGTCCTCCAAATCCCAACCCCGCGCCACACCCTCTACGACGCCATCGCCCTCCAAATGGACCCCGACAAAACCGGCCACCCCCCCACCATCCAAGAGCGAGCCTACTCCTCCCCCATCTGGTACACCCCCTAGCCATAAAAGGGGTCAGACCCCTTTATCAAAGGGCTAATTTCTCTTGAAGCGCTTTCTCAAAGAGCCGCTGCTCCACTTCCTCGCGGCGGGCCTCGGGCTGTTCGTGCTGTTCGGTGTCGTGAACCGAGATGAACCAAGTGACGATCCAAACGTGGTTATCGTCGACCACGACGCGCTCCTGACGTTCACTCAGTACCGCATCAAGGCGTTCAATCCGGTCCTGGCCCAGGAGAAGCTCGACTCTCTGTCCGATGAAGAGCTGCAGAACGTCATCGACGACTTCGTTCGGGAGGAGGTGCTCCACCGGGAGGCCCTTCAGCTTGGCCTCGAGGAGGACGACTATGTCATCCGGCGCCGACTCGTGCAGAAGCTCGAGTTCATCACGGAGGGGTTCGCGGAAGCTGGCGCCGGAGTTGATCAATCCGCTCTCGGTCGGTACTTCGATGCCAACAAGGCCGACTACTACGTCCAACCGTTCGTCACCTTCGCCCACATCTTCTTCGAGACGGAAGACCGACCTCGCGAGCAAGCCCATGAAGCGGCGGAAAAGAAGCTAGTCGAGCTGAATCGCGATGGGGTGCCATTCGCCGAAGCGCCGCAGCACGGAGACCGGTTCCTCTACCATGTGAACTACGTCGAACGAACACCGGACTATGTCCTCAGCCACTTCGGTGGCCCGATGGCCAAGGCCGTGTTCGAGCTCGAGCCCAATGACTTCATCTGGCGGGGGCCTTTCGACTCTCCGTACGGCGTGCACCTCGTCATGTTGACCACGAGCAAGCCGGGACGTGACCCGGAGTTGTCCGAGCTCGAAGATCGGGTGCGCGACGACGCTCGAAGGGCAATGATTCGAGAACAGACCGAAGCGGCAATCGCGGACATCGTGGCGAGCTACGACGTGCGTGTCGAGTACGAACCACGGACCTCAACGAAGACCGACCCCGCGGTGAATCGATGAAGCGCGCCTTGTTGCTGACGGTCGGGATCGCGTTGGGCGTCGCGTTCGCGCCACGTGTAAGCGCGCACGAGAGCCGCCCCCTTTACATCGAAGTGACCGAGAAAGCCCCCCTCGCCTTCTCGGTACGGTGGAAGATCCCTCCTTCAGTGCAGGTGAGGAACGGCCCTGAGGTCTCGATGGCCGGGAGGTGCGTGGCGACCACCGGCACGGCGCCGAAAGGACGTGGCGGCCTTCGGCACCGCAGCTTTCGTTGCGAAGACGACCCGGCGGGAACAGCTCTTCGAATCGACTATCCGCTGTTCAACCCCTCGGTGTCCACGCTCGTTCGCATCTCGCGGCTCTCCGGCGAAACCCACTCACTCCTCGCCTCCCCGGACGAAACCGAGGTCATCATCCCTGCGGTCGAGAGCTTCGGCATTATTGCGCGCGACTACCTCACCTTGGGCGTGCAACACATCCTCGGAGGCTACGACCATCTCCTGTTCCTGGTGTGTCTCCTGCTCATCGCAGGGACGGGCCGGCGAATCCTCGTCACA
>JAFDFW010000352.1 GCA_019309605.1 Deltaproteobacteria bacterium
CTCAACCCGCAGCTCGTGGGCCTGCTGAACCAGGGCGCCGAGCGCGCGGGCAGGCCCCGCCTCGTGAAGATCACAGACGACATCCTCGACTACCATACGACCCCGGTGGAGGCCGCGGAGATCGCCCGCGACGCGGATGTCGGGTACCTGCTCTACAATCATATCGTGCCGCCACTGCCGCTCTCTTCGATGGAGGAAATCTTTCTCGACGGAGTTGCCGAGACCTGGTCGGGTCCGGTCAGTGTGGGACGCGACGGCACCCTCGTACGGCTGCCTGCGGATTCGGAAGCGATTGAGCTGGACGAGCTCCTCTGAGGCAACTGATCTTGATTGCATTCTTGCGCTGCGCCCTGGCTCTGTGGCCCCAGAATGGCCCCAGCTCGCCGCGCCCGGTTACGGCGCTTCGGTCGGCGCGAACTTGACCAGCCCCAACGTCGGGCGCTGGTCGACCGACAGGATGCTGATCAAACCGTACTCTCTTAGCCCTTGGCGATCATCCTAAGAGCTGATTTGTGCGGTACTAATCGTTATGTCGGCTTCCTCGCACTCCAGACATGGCCTTTGAATTGACTATGCTCCGGAGGCTCACAGTTCTTCATCAACACCGTGCACAACGCCTACCTCGACTGGTTCTCGCCCGGAGCGTCGAAGCACCCGGTGTTCGGCAAGGTCGTAGACGGGATGGACGTAATTAAGGCCATCGAAACGACGGCGGCCGGCCGGTGACGCCCGTGCAGATGATCAAAATCACCGTTCACGACTGATCATCGGACCGACAGCCGCTCGCGCGCAGAATCTGCACTTGACGAACGCTGCCCCCACAGACGAAAACCAGGCCCTGTGGAGGTGGATGTGAATCTCAAGAACTTAGCTCTAATGGCGCTGGTGGCAGTACCGCTGGCGTTCAACATTGGTTGCACCAGCAGTGGCGACGAAGCCACCGGGGGCACAGCAGGCGACGGCGGAACCGGCGGCGATGGAGGTGGCACGGCACCTGAGCCTTACGCAGCCAACATCTGCGTGGGCGCAAAGCAGGCCGCCGCGGGCGAATACTGCACGGCAGCGTTCGAAGCGTGGGCCACGTGGGCCGGTGACCAGGACGACTCCGCGCGAGACGCGGCAATCGACGTCGCGAGCACGACTCTCGAGGATAGCTGGCAAGGCGCAGAAACCGCCGCGGAGGGCGCTGGCGCGAACTGCTCGGACAGTGCGTGGCCCGCAAGCTCGGCAGCCGACTCCATCAAGACCGCGATCGACGCGATCGCGCAATCTGTGACCGACGGGCTCGACCTCGGGATGAGCGGCCACGCGACCTGTGCCGGAGACATCTTGGATGCGTCGGGCGCTGCCTGCGACGAAGTGCTCGCTGCCGAAGGCGTTCACGTTGGTGATCTCTACGCCGACATGGACGGATCGACGCTGGCACAAGCCACCGAAGATGCGGTCGCCACCTTCTCGGAAGCCTGGGCCGCGGCGACGTCAGGGGAGTGTCCGACGAATGCAACGGAAGAAAGCGTCGTGGATGAGCTTCAAGGCGTCGTCGTCTTGGCCGTCACGAACACCACCGTCACGCCCGGCTTGAGCTCCGATGCCTTCACGGCCCTCGAGCCCGGGCAGACCGAGTACCTCGGACGAACCTACGACCCGCAGTGTATGCAGGGCGATCAATATCGGTTCTTCGGGAGGCGCGGCACCGTCAACAAGCTCGTGATGTACTACATGGGCGGCGGCGCATGCTGGAACAACCTGACGTGCGGCCTGCCGACTTGCAGCACCGCGCCTCCGACCGACTTGGACGGCTTGGACAGCGGTTTTGGCGACTTCGACAACCCCCAGAACCCCTTCCGTGACTGGCACTTCGTGTTCGTGTCGTACTGTAGCTGTGACATCCACTTCGGTGACGCGACCCAGGAGTACGTCGGGTTCGAAGACGTTACCGTCGAGCACAAGGGCTTTCACAACGCGAAGGTCGCCGAACGCTGGGCGCGCGAGCATTTCCTCAACCCGGAGGAAGTGTTCGTGACCGGGTCGAGCGCTGGGTCGTACGGCGCTCTTTTCAACGCGCCTCTCCTTCACGACGTATGGCCAGCATCGCAGTTCCACATCCTCGGCGACGCCGGCAACGGCGTCATCACGACGGACTTCCTACAGAACGAGTTCAGCAACTGGAACTTCGTGGAGAACCTGCCGGACATCCCCGGAGTGGTCGAATCGATCACCGAGGGCAATGGGATGCCCGGCTACATGGAATCGGTCGCCGACTACTTACCTGACACCAACTGGGCCAACTACTCGACGATGTTCGATGGCGGCAGCGGCGGCCAAACAGGCTTCTTCAACATGATGCTGAACGACGGCAATCCACTCGCGGCTCAGGTCTGGTGGGAAGCGAGCTGTCAATTTGGCGAAACCGCGCTCGCGCAATCAGACGATATCTACGACACGGTCCCGGACAACTACCGCTACTACTTCGGCACCGGTTCGAGACACACCATGTTTGGTAATGACAAAGTCTACGACGACACGACTGGCAACGTGCCAACCGTGGTTAGTTGGGTCGAGGCCATGCTCGCCAGCGGACCTGACGGTCGCGATCCCGACTGGACCAACATCCTTTGCGAGGACTGCGGCCTGACGCTCGCAGGCGACCCGGCACCGAGCCCATTGGAGGCGCCCTTCGAGATGCGTGGCGAGGACATCGTCATCGTGTGCGAGTAGGCGGAGCGTCTAGGCAGCGAACATAGACTCTCTTAGCCCATTGGGAAGTCCGAATTGCGCGGTAGACGACCGCGCGCGAAGAGGCCTTGCTCTGGGTCAGCGGAAACTAGCCCGCCGACAGTTTGCTGAAACCGAGATAGAGGGCTTCGATCACGAAGCCAAGCACGACCAGACACACGAGGACCCAGAGCTGTTGTGGGTCGCTCTGGTAGGTGTGGCCGACGAGTGCCGCGAGCGCGCCGACACAGGCGACCACCCCAAGACCGGCGACCGAGCGGTTGCTTTTGGCTTCTTGGTGTCGGACGAAGTTCGCGGCGTTGACGAAGGCGAAGATCACCAAGAAGCCGGCGCTCCCCATGCTCGAAATTGCGGTCAGATCCGCGAGGTTGGCAAGGAGCAACGCGAGAGCGACCGTGAGCACCAGCCCCGGGACCGGCTGGTTCCAGATACGGCGTTCGAGGAGCTTGGGCGCCTCACCCTCCGCCGCGATCGACGAGGCGAGGCGGGCGGAACCGTAGAGGGTCGCGTTGATCGCCGAAAAGGTCGCGAGCACCGCGGAGATGGCTACCAATGTGAAGCCGAGCTGGCCGAGTGACGGCCGCGTCGCCTCCGCGAGGGCGAAATCCGAGGCGGACTGGATTTGCGCAGGGTCGAGCGTTCCCACCGTGACCGCGGCGGGGGCTCCATCGTAAGCCGCGTGTTCCCGTAACTCCGAGAAGCATAGGGGTGCGATGGAGGCCAAGCGCCCCACTGTGCGGTTTAAAGACAACGTGCCCGGCATCAAATCACTGCTCGACAAGATGTCGCTACTTGGTAGGTATGTAGCCATGGCGCTGAACGTTGTTGGTTCCGGTCGCGTCGCGCGTCTCCAAGCCGCGCTACATAGCGCCACGCCCACCATCTGCCCCGAGCGGGCGCTCCTCTACACCGAAGCCTTTCGTCGGTGGGCAGGACCCGACGAGCATGTGCCGTTGAGGA
>JAFDFW010000353.1 GCA_019309605.1 Deltaproteobacteria bacterium
CTGCACTATGGCTCTTGCCGACACAGCACCGATCGACATGGCCGAGGCCGCCTACAACTTGCAGCTTGGCGCAGAGGAGTGGTTGCCTAACCTGCTCGACAAGGGTGCGCCGCTGCTCGACCACGGGCTCGGGTGCGCGGCGGCGATCTGGGGCGGGCAGTCGCGCGACGGCCAATCGCTGATCGCACAACTCTGTGTTGGATCGGGGCCGGCGGACCTTGGGCTGCGGTTCGCGCATGCATCAAAGTCCGTGGGTTCACTGGTGCGGCAACAAACCGAGGCGGCCCGCTCGGCTGGCGTCCAAACGGCTTCGGAGTGTGAGTTTGATCGTGCGAGCATGCTGCGCGCGGTCGAGAAGCATGTCGGCTGCATGGACGTCCTCGGAGTGTGGGCCCTGGATCCGGACCTTCACGGCGTCGGCATCGGCATCCCGGACCCAGAGCGCATCGTGCTGTCCAAAGCAGCACGGAAGCGCTTCGAGAGGCTAGCTGTCCACATCGCTGCGGGTCATCGGCTCCGGCGCCGGTTGGGCTGCGCCGACGAGCTTCAGGCGACTCCGCTGAGCGAGATCCCACTGGGCGCCGAAGCTGTGATCGATCCGAAAGGTTTCGTAGTGGCCCACGCCGAAGGCCATGCTGGTGACAAGAACATCCCCAAGGCGCTTCGGGACGCCGCGATCCGCATCGACAAAGCCCGTAGCAAGCTGCGCCGCGAAAATGCGGACCAGGCGCTCGAGGTCTGGCAAGGCCTCGTGCGCGGCCGCTGGTCTCTGGTGGATTGGTTCGACAGCGACGGTCGCCGCTTCGTGCTGGTAGTCCCAAACGCTCCTGGGTTGGGCGACCCCCGAGGGCTCACCGAGCGTGAGCACCAAGTCGCGACCTTTGCCGGCCAGGGCGAGAGCAGCAAGTTGATCACGTACCGATTGGGGATCAGTCCTCAACGCGTGTCGGCGCTCCTCCAGAGCGCGATGCGAAAGCTTGGCGTCAAGACACGGCCGCAGCTCGTGATGAAGATGCGGGGATTCCAGGCGCCGTCGACTGGCGTCGCATAAGACAGCTCGGACCGGGGCTAGCGCAGCGCCCGGAACTTGTGGCCGCAGCCGGCGCAAACATATATTCTCGGCGCGCGATGTCCTCAGCGAAGACCAGAGACCCGTGGCCACGGCTGCGCGACGTCGTCGCTTCTATCGTTACCGCCCTCCGCAGCGGTCGATTCATCGAGGAGGGTCTCGAAGCGCTGTTCGTCGAGTTCGGCGCCACCTCGGCATGGAGCACCCTCGAAACGAAGAGTGGAGCCCCCATGCATCGTTCGCGCACGGCCGGTTTCCGCGGTGTTTCTCCCGCCGTCCTCGCGCAGCACGTCACCGAAGTCCTCAGCCAAGTCCAGAGCGAGCTACGAACGATTGCCGGCTACGTGCCCTATGCGACCAGCGGTTCCTTCGCGGCTGTTCCGCTATGGGGCGACCTGAGCGCCGCCAAGGATGAGCAAAGCCTGGCCGGCGCGATGTACCTGGAGTTTCCGAACGAACAGGCGATCGACGACAACCTGGTCGAGTTCATCGAGTTCGTCGGCGCTCTCTTGGGTGCGCTCATTGCGCAGCAAACCAGGATCGAGGCGACGCGGGAAGACCTTCGGGTCGAACGCGCCAAGGATCACCACGAACACTACCTAGACCTCGAGGAGCTGCTCGCGCCGTCAAGCATGGACGGCATTCGGGACGACCTCGAGGGGGCGCTAGCGAGCAATGCATCGATCCTGATCGTGGGCGAGTCGGGCACCGGGAAAACCCAGCTCGCCACAGCATTCGCGCGCGCAAGCCGCCAAGAGCCCATCGTCCGCGCGACGCTGGGGCACAGCGACGACCTCAACACGATCACGTCAGAACTCTTCGGCCATGAGCGTGGGGCGTTCTCAGGCGCGGTATCCAGAAGGAAAGGCCTGGTCGAGTACGCGAACGAGGGCACGCTGATCCTCGATGAGGTCCTCAACCTCCCCGGGAACGCGCAGCAACTCCTCCTCGACTTCACTCAGTTCGGCACCTACCGGCCGCTCGGCTATCAAGGTCGCCGCCCGAAGCGTGCCGCGCTTCGCCTGATCTCGGTGACCAACGGCGACATGTCGAAGGCGATCAGCAAGGGTCAGTTTCGCGGGGATCTCTACTACCGCATCGCCACCGTGCCCGTCGTACTCCCTCCCCTTCGCGAGCGGCGGGGAGACATTGCAAGGATCGCCGTTCGTTATCTGAACCACACCGATACGCGCACCGATTGGGAGCTCAGCGGCGACGCAATGGAGGTACTCCTCTCTTCGAATCTGCAGTGGGCCGGCAACATCCGCGAACTGGAGTCGGTGATGGAGCGCGCGCGGAACCGGGCGCGGCGCGGCGCCTCGGACGAAGCGGTCATCGAAGCCGAGCACCTTGGACTGGGCGAGGCGCCCATGAGGGCCGGTCCGATCTGGCCCGGCGGCGACGATGAACCGTCTCTCGAGGAACTTCACGCACGCTGGAAGCTGTTCACCGAACAGCAGGGATCCCTCGACGCGCTCGAGCGGCTGATCGTCGAGGATGCTCTGCGCGCGTGCAATGGAATCGTTGCGAAGACCGCACGGGTTCTCGGTATGCCGCGCACCGGGTTGATCAGTCGAATCGCGACCTTCGGAATCGACGTCGAGAAGTTCAAAGAAGTACAAGAGTGATGGCTCGCGACGCAAACGTCGCACTCGAACAATCGAGCGAGGGTCAAACCAGAAGACCGAGGCGTTGCCGATCGGCGGGAGATCTGGCCTCGCAGCGGTCCTTGATGCTCTTGATCGCGCGGCCGATCTCCCTGTCGTTCCGCCGTACGACGAATTTTTCGGCGAGCCTGCCGATCCGCGCTAGCGGGACGTTGTACTCGACGGTGAGCTCGAGGTGTGTGCCCCCTTCGTGGGGCTCGAGCGCAAACGTCCAGAGGCTATCGATGCCCCCTTTGCTTCGTACGATGCGGCGTTCGCACGGCACATGCGCAATCGTCGTGCTCTCCCCGTCGAGGCAGAACCCGCCCATCCTGTACGTCCACTCATGACGCGCGCCCACACCGCTTCCGGAGACATTTCGAACGGCCATGATGCTCGGAAGCCATTCCGTCGCCCTTGCGGGGTCGTCTACGTAGGCGAAAACCCTGTCGAGCGGGCCGTTGATATCGATGCTCTTGTGAATCACTTCCACGTAGTTTGCCTTTGTTCCGCCGCGCGCGGAGAGCGGAGTACATCTCCATCCTTCTGCAGGGCGGCCCTCGGGTCCATACGTAAAAGTCAACCTCGCGCGCCGCGCTAACGCCGGCCCGCGACCACAGTAGATCTCGTCAGGACCCCCACCTGACAAAGGAGTGCTGTATGAATAAGAAGACCCTAGGCGTACTGGGATTTGGAGGCGCCGCCCTCCTCGCTGCCACGGTGTCGGCGGCAGCCCCGCAGTGGGCGCAGAAAGGCTCGACCATCGAGAAATGCGCGGGCATCGCGGCGCAAGGCAAGAACGATTGCGGCGCGAACGACCATAGCTGTGCGGGCAACGCGAAGCGCGACAATGACCCGAACGAATGGGTTTATGTGCCCAAGGGTGTCTGCGACAAGATTGCAGACGGGCGCGTGTGGAAGACTAAGAAAGTCGAGTAGGCAAAGGCATGACCGCCCGCATGGGCATCAGCCGGCCAACTCGAGCGACTCCGTGAGCGGCACCCCTTCTTGTTGCACTGCCTCAGCATGAATATCGGGTCGAGCGATCCCCTCGACCAGGACTATTTCGAGCAAGTTCTCGCCTTTGCCGATCGCTTCGCCGTCACCGCGGTCTCCGACCACCTGAGCTGGCGAAGCAGCCACGGCCGATGGTCGCTATCGCTGCTCCCATTGCCGCGCACCGACGAAGCGCTCGAGCACGTGGTGGCTCGTATGGACGAAGCGCAGGCGTTCCTTCGGCGCAGTATCGCGCTGGAGAATATCTCGCAGTACTCGGCGGTCCCCGGGGACATTCCGCCAGGGGAGATGTTCAACCAACTGCACCAGCGCTGCGGCACCCCAGTTCATCTCGACCTCAACAACTTGCTGGTGACTGAACGATGGCTCGGAGAGGCTCCAGAAGCTTTCCTCGATGCGCTCAGGGCGGACATCGCCTGGATACATGTCGCCGGCCACGATGACGTGCCGCTGCCAGTCGATGACCACAGTTGCATGCCGAATACCGCGTGCATGAAACTGCTCGCGCGCGTCGCCCCTTCTGTGCCCATCATTCTGGAATGGGATCGGCATCGCCCATCACTCCACGCGCTTTTGCCCGCAATCTCCACCGCGCAGGTGCAGCGTGTCTGAGACGCCGTTGTCCATATGGCAGGCGCAGTTCTTCTCGGAGCGGGTGTGCGCCCGGTCCTCCGGGCGAGATGGAGTGTACTTCCGTGAGCAAGTGTTCGGCGCCCTCGGTGTTCTGTCCGAAGCCTTGCCAGACGTGGAGGCGGCGCTCGGTGAACAGAACTTTCGTTTCTTCGTCCGTGAGTTTCTGAGCAGCCGACAGCCGCAGGACGCCTTGGGCACAACTCTGATCGCGCCTTTTCTTGAATTTCTCCTCGCCGAAGACGCAATGCCTGCGGTGGCCTCTCCTAAGCCTCGGTAGTAGTATGGCTCCGATGCCGGATCAGTCGGAGATGGAAGTGCTCGTCGCCGCGCGCGATTGGCAGACAGCGGGTCACGGGGTTGCCCTGGCTACCGTCGTCAAGACTTGGGGGTCCTCCCCGCGCCCAGCCGGGAGCCACCTCGTCGTCCGTGACGACGGCTCGTTTCTCGGGTCGGTATCGGGCGGCTGTGTCGAAGGCGCTGTCGTAGAGGAAGCGCTCGGGGTGATGAAGACCGGTGTGCCCAAGGTGCTCGAGTTCGGCATCACTCACGCGGAGGCGTGGGACGTGGGCCTCGCCTGCGGCGGCACCGTCCGCATCTTCGTGGAGCCGCTGCAGTGAAGGCCGCGACCCTAGAGGCCATCCTCGCCGACATCGAATGCAAACGCCCCGTCGTCCTTGCAACCAACC
>JAFDFW010000354.1 GCA_019309605.1 Deltaproteobacteria bacterium
GTTGACGATTGGCCGTGACATCGACGAAGAGACGCAGAGAGACAACGGGACGGCGCTTCAGATCTTTGACGTGTCGGATCCGGTGAATCCGAGGCTCGCGTACAAGGCGCTCGTTGGCGAAGGCTATTCGGAGGCGAATCACAATCACAAGGCGTTCAACTTCTACGCCGACAAAGGGCTGTTGGCGTTTCCGTTCGTCTCGTATGAAGGCGACTTCTCGAGCACGCTGGAGCTCTGGGACGTCAGCGCCAAGGACGGCTTCAACCGCCGCGGCGCCGTCGACCACTCCGACCTGGTACTCGATGATTGTGGCGGAGTCCCTTACCCAGTGGACGAGTTCTACTACTACTGCGGCTACCAACCCCAGATCACCCGTGGCGTCTTCATCGACGAATTCATCTACTCGATCAGTCACGGTGGCGTGAGAGTCCACGACGTGAATGACTTGACCACGCCAGTGGTGACGGCGACGTACTAACCGCCACAGACACCTCCGTTGACACTGGCACTGGCACTGCCACTGCCGCTGCCGCTGCCGCTGCCGCTGCCGCTGACACTGACACTGACACTGACACTGACACTGACACTGACACTGACAGCGTCCGCGTGGGGGTGGATGCCGGTGCTCCCTCCGTGGTAGAGTGGCTCCCCCCAGTGACCTGCGATAGGGGAGGCTCTCGATGTCAGGTGCGAACGACTCTTTCCGTTCTTCGGTGGTCATGGCCGCCGCTGCTGTCGCGCTCATGGTTTCCTGCACCACCAGCGGCGGAGGAACCGTGGGCACCGGTGATTGCGCCGGGCTCGAGGGTGCGGCCGCGGTTGCCTGTCAGAATTACTGCGCGTCGTGCACATCCGACTCGCGCGGGGAGTGCGATCAGTTTCGCGACGACTACCACGCGGCGAGTGGCAAGGTGGCGTTTCCCTGTGATTGTGGAGCAGTGGACATCGTGCAGCCGCCGAGCGCCGAGCCGGTGACCGTCTCGGAGGTTCCCCTTCCCGAACACATCTTCGGGCTCAACGAAACCGTGCGGTTCATGCACGACGGGGAGCACTTCGTGTTTCCGTTCCGCTCCAGCACGCTCGGCGGGGTCGACTCCGCACCGCAGCTCGGGCTCATGAAGCCTGACGGGTCGGGATTTCAATGCCTCACCTGCAACCTGCCCGAGCCCGTGGGTGTGATGCGGCCTTCGCCGTTTGCAGATGGCCGGCGCGTTCTCATCCAGGCCAACGAAACCGATGAAGGCCAACATGATGGGGCGATCCTCGAATGCGAGCCGAGCTTGCTCGAGTGCACGACCGCCGTGCTCGTGCCCATCCGTGCTCCCGAGACTCCCGGATCCACGGTCTTTCAGAACCGGGAGTACCGACTTGGCCCGGATGACGTGCACGTCTTGTGGAATCAGGTTCGCGCCGATATCGGGCTCTCGGTGGTGATGGGGGTGCTCGTGCGCCGCGGAACCGACGGTAACCAGGCCGATCCGCTTCGCTACGACATCGACGGCGCGCGAATGCTCGTCGGCGCCGACTTCGTGACCGAGCAGGATGGCATTCTCAGCCTGCCGAGCCGCGTGACAAATCTCTCGCAGAATATCGAGGGCCGCGGTTTCGCCGACGGTGGTCGCAGCGTCCTCTATGTGTCGACCGAAGACTCGATGAACTACGACCTATTCAAGATTGATTTGGCGACCGGCGATGTCACGCGCATTACGCGGGACATCGAATACGAAGATCCAATCGAGGCTTCGCCGGACGGCAAATGGTACGTCGTCATGAGCACCCGCGGCGTCTCACCCCCACGCTTGTCGTCGTTCGCCCAGATCGCACGCCCCCCACTTGCCGATCGAGGGATGGGCCTGCCCGCGGCCTACAATCGGAATCACACCGTCACCCGGCGGAGGTACCTGCAACCCTGGTTGCTCGACGAGCACGGAGATCGGAGCGACTACCGCGGGCAACAGCTCAATGAGGGTGTCGAGGCCGAGTACAACGGCCGAGCGGATCCCAGTTGGCACCCAGATGGCACGAAGGTGCTCTTCTGGGAGGCAGGCGATCCCGACGTCTTTGGTGGAGACGAGGTGGAATTCTGGGAAGGGCGGATCAGGCTTGCAACGCTGACCTCGCGATCGCCTTCGCCCGCGCCGGAGATCACGGTGCCGGAGCCGACCTGGGCGACGCTGTTGTCCGAACTCGAGACCCCGAACGTCATGGTCGAGGGCACGCTGCCTGGGCGCGTATTCGGCCGCGCGGAGGTTATTTACACGGCGCCCACTTCCGGCAGCGCGTTCCTGGGGCTCGACTACAGCGTCGAGTACTTCGACTACTCGGATGACGGGCGGACGGTGCTCAACGGAACGGAAATGGGCATATCGCATCTCGCGTCGGGGCCCGGCCCCTGGCAGGCGAACCTCACCGTGTCGGGTTGTGTCGATGGCCAGCTGGACGCCGATGCGATGCTCGACGGACGAGGACCTGGCAGCGGGACCATCACCAGCGAACTCGACGGCGAAACGTTCGTCGGGCCGCCGGACCCCTGAGACAGCGGCAGCGACAGTGTGAGCGTCGGTGCCGGCTTTAGCTTGCTGACTCGATCTCTGCGCGCAGGGATTCGAGTTTCTCGTGGGACTCCGTCCACTCGGCGAAGGAACGGTCCAGCTCGGTCTGCGCTTCCTGTGCTTCGTGCAGCAGGGTGTCGCGGCGCTCTGCGTCGTCGTAGACCTCGGGTTTGCTCAGCTCGTCGTTGTGCTCTGCGATCATCTTTTCGAGTCTTGCAATCGTCTGTTCGAGCGTGGCGACGCGCTTCTCCAGTGGTTTCACGCCCTGGTTCTGCTTGGCCCGCAGCTCGGCCTCCTTGCGGCGTTGTTCCTTGCGGGCTTGGCGGCTCTTCTTCTGAGCCACGGGCTTGATCGCGGTAGCAGTAGCGGGGATGACGTCTCGCTGTTGGCAGGACCAGAGGTAGTCGTCGAGCGTACCGCCGTAGGTCTCGACCGCGCCATCGTGCACGACCCAGAGCTTGGTTGCGAGCCGGCGGATGAAGGCCCGGTTGTGGCTGACGAAGAGCAGGGTGCCGTCGTACGTGGCGAGCGCGTCGGTGAGGGCCTCGGTGGTTTGAAGGTCGAGGTGGTTGGTCGGCTCATCCATCAGCAATACGTTGCCGGGACGGACCAGAATCTTGCCGAGGGCGACCCGCGCTCGCTCACCGCCGGACAGCACCGAGACTCGCTTGTCGATGGCGCCATCGCCAAACAGGAGAGCTCCGAGCACTGCCCGCACGCGTTGGACGCTCGTGCCGTCGCTGGCGTACGAAACCTCTTGGAGCACGGTCCGGTCGAGGTTCAGCGCCTCGGCGTGATGCTGTGCGAAGTATCGAACGTTCGACTGGCCCGGCAGATGGATGCGCCCACCCGAGGCCTCGATTTCTCCCGCTAGGATCTTCAGCAGCGTGGTCTTCCCTGCACCGTTGGGGCCGACGATTGCGATGCGGTCGCCGCGCTCCACCGCGAGCGACACCCGGTCGAGCACTACATGATCACCAAACGACTTGCAGAGGTCGTCAACGCGCATCGGAGTTCGCGCGCCACGATCGGTTGCAGGAAACGAGAACCGCACTTCGCGGGCTGAGCGATGGAGCTCCACCGAGCCCATCTTCTCGAGCTTGCGCACCCGGCTCTGCACCTGGGCGGCCTT
>JAFDFW010000355.1 GCA_019309605.1 Deltaproteobacteria bacterium
CCGGGTCGCCGTCTCGTTCAGCCGCCGCAAGCTCGCGGGGTTCGTCGTGGGAGGTCGAGATGACCTTCCGGACGGTGTGTCGCGCGCGCTTCCCGTCGCGGGGCTCCTCGAATCCGAGCCCGTGTTCACGCCGGAGCTCTTACGGTTCCTCGAGCAAGCGGCCAAGTACTACATGCACCCGATCGGAGAAGTCCTGCGCGCCGCGGCTCCGGCGCTACCGTCGGGTGCGATGCGCCGGCTGCGCGACGATGGCTTTCTCGAAGCCGCCGAAAACCTCCCCGGTCAGCGCGTGGCGCACCACACGACCTGGAAGGTGACCTCCACCGGCAAGGATGCCGAGGGCATTCGCTTGGGTGCTCGGCAGAAAAAGCTCGTGGACCGGCTCGCGAATCGTGAGTTCGTCCTGCTCGAGGAGCTTCGCGGCGAGCTGAGCGACCCTCGCGCCGTCGTCCGGTCGCTCGTAGACAAGGGCCTCGTCGAGTTCGAGGAGGTCGAGGCGAGCCGTGACCCGTTCTTTCGTTCTCCCGTGACGCGCGACGAGCCGCATGCCCCGACCGCGCCTCAGCAACTCGCGATCGACGCCGTCAATGAAGCGATCCTCGAGCGCACCGGCGAGGCGTTCCTTCTGCATGGCGTCACCGGATCAGGAAAGACGGAGGTGTATCTCCGTGCCATCGACGAAGTGCGCAAAGTGGGCCGTGGCGCGGTCTTGCTCGTGCCGGAGATCGCGCTGACGCCGCAACTCGTCGGACGTTTCCGCGCGCGCTTCGGGGACGACATCGCAGTGCTTCATAGCGGTCTCACCGGGCGACAACGCGAGGACGCCTGGCAGGCGCTCCGCCGGGGGCGAGTGCAAGTGGCGATCGGGGCGCGCTCTGCGTTGTTCGCGCCGGTCGCCGATCTAGGGTTGATCGTCGTTGACGAAGAGCACGATCCTTCGTTCAAGCAGGACGAGGGTTTTCGCTATCACGCCCGTGACATGGCCTTGCTCCGGGCGCAGTACGCGGGCGCAGTGTGCATCCTTGGGAGCGCTACGCCCTCGGTCGAGACGTATCATCGCGCCACGCACGGCCGAATTCGCCTGCTTTCCCTGCCAACCCGTGCCACCGGCGCCACCATGCCCGATGTCGAGATCGTCGATCTCCGCCGCCACCGAAAAGGGCCCACGGGTCACCCGCTTCTTTCGGGGCCGCTTCATTTTGCGATCGGCGAATGTTTGGATACCGGCCATCAAGCGATCATTTTCCTCAATCGGCGAGGCTTTTCTCCAAGCGTGCGCTGCGCGGCTTGCGGCACGGTCGCGGAGTGTCCCGCGTGCAGCGTCGCACTCACCGAGCATCGAGGGCAGGGCGCGTTGCGTTGCCACTACTGCGACTTCCATCGGGCGGTCGCCATGCCCTGCGCGTCGTGCGGCAGCACCGAGCACAAGCGGCTTGGGGTAGGCACCGAACAACTCGAGAAGTCCATCGAAGAGAGTTTCCCTAAAGCCCGGGTCGCTCGGCTCGACCGCGACACGGCATCGGGAGACGGCGTCGAGGAGGTTCTCGATCGACTGCGAACGGGCGAAGTCGACGTGCTGGTCGGCACACAAATGGTCACCAAAGGCCACGACATCGCCACGGTCACGCTCGTTGGTGTCGCGCTCGCCGATCAAAGCCTTGCCTTCCCAGACTTCCGCGCATCCGAACGAACCTTCCAGTTGCTCGCCCAAGTCGCCGGTCGAGCAGGCCGCGCCGACGCGCCCGGCAAGGTCATCCTCCAAACGTACCAACCCGATCATCCGGCGGTCCGCTTGGCCGCACAGCACGACTACGAAAGCTTCTACGCCGAAGAGATCCGCGATCGCGAAGAAGTCGGCTACCCCCCCTTCGCCCGCCTGGTCACAGTCCGCGTCCACGCCGGCGCCGAGGCGGACGCCCGAGCCGCCACCCAAGTCCTCGCCGACACCGCCCGCCAACACCAGGCAGTCAAAGACGGCGCCGTCCAAGTCCTAGGCCCAGCCCCCGCCCCCCTAGTCCGCCTAAGAGGCCGCTACCACTACCGCCTCATGCTCAAATCCCCCGACCGAAAACTCCTCCGCAACGTAACCGCCCACCTAGCCGCCCGAATATCCCAAGGCCTCCCCCCCACCCACGCCACCCTAGACATCGACCCCCTCTAGGGGTCACTCTCCACCCCCCTAACCTCGCGACACTACAGGTCTTCTGCGACAAGGATCGCAGCGACGGGTTTCATGGGTACCTGGCGTGACCTCCGGGGAACGCAGAATCTAGGTGCTGCGATCTTTGCCTGAGAAGCGGAGGGGTTTCGGGTGGTTACGGGGTAGGAGAGTGTCCCTCTAGGATTATTAGGGGGAGGGGGCGGGTTACTTTTTTGGAGTAGTCGCGCCAGTGGGGGTTGTAGGATTCTGCTTTTGGCCAGATTTGGGCGTATTCAGCGGGGGTTGCTGGGCGGGCTTGGATTTGGCGGGTTTCTTTTCCGATTTGGATTGTGGCGCTGGGGGTGGTTTGGAGGTTGAGCCACCAGGCCGGCGGGGATTCTTTGCCCCCGTTGGAGGGGTAGATGATGACGTCGTCGCCGTGGGGCATGTAGACGAGGGGAGTGGTTCGCTGCTTCCCGCTTTTTCGGCCGGTCGTCGTGAGGAGCAAGACTTTGCGACCTAGGCCGACGGTGCCTACGAGGCGGCCGCCTAAGCGTTTGTAGAGATTGGTGTGGAGGCGCCCGAAGAAGCGCCAATCGCGTCTGCTCATCCCGGCGTTCCTTTGTTGCGGGTCGGTTGGGAAAATAGAACATGTTCTAGCGGGGCAGCCCTGTCAAATCCCCTGGATCTTGCGGCCGAGCGGGCCTAGCGCTAGAAAAAGCAAAGCTTTCCAAGGTGTTGAGCGGCTAGCCGCTCGGAGGTTCCACGTTGATTCGCCCCATTCTCTTCTACCCAGACAAACGTCTCCGCGACCCCGGCAAAGAGGTCGAGGAGTTCGATGCCGAGCTGCATCAGTTGATCGAGGACATGGCGGAGACGATGTACGCGGCCCCGGGTGTCGGGTTGGCCGCTCCGCAGCTCGGGATTTCGAAGCGCCTCTTTATCGTCGACGTTGCCTCTGATGAGGACGAGCCGAGCGACCTTCGCGTCTTCATCAATCCGGAGATCATCGCCACCGAGGGCGAGATGACCTTTAACGAAGGCTGCCTCTCGTTTCCCGGTGTTCGCGAGGATATCGACCGGGCCGAGCGCGTCACGGTCAAAGCGCTCGACCAGGACGGACAGCCCTTCGAGCTCGAGGCCGACGGTCTGTTGGGGATCGTGATCCAGCACGAGAACGATCACCTCAATGGCGAGCTGATGATCGACCACCTCAGCGTACTGCGCCGCCGGATGCTACACCGTGCGATGAGCAAACGAGCCGCGGCCGACGCCGCACAGTGACAGCCTGTGCGGACGATTTTCTTCGGCAGCCCCGACTTTGCCGTCCCTTGCCTCGAGGCGCTGGACCACATTAGCGAGATTACCGTCGTGATCTCGCAGCCGGACCGGCCAGCAGGGCGCGGTCTCGCGATGCGCCCGCCCGCCGTGAAGAAGCGCGCGCTCGAGCTCGGGCTCGAAGTGTGGCAGCCCAAGAAAGTCCGAACCGCCGAGTTTGCGGAGAAGCTTCGAGCGCTCGATGCCGACGTTGCTGTCGTGGTGGC
>JAFDFW010000356.1 GCA_019309605.1 Deltaproteobacteria bacterium
GGGTTGTTCGCGTTGCTTCTGCTCGGGGCGGCGTTCGTAGTGCGACGTCGCCCACAGATCCTCGCCGTCGGAGTGCTGGCCGCATCGCTCTTCGGCTGCAACGCCACGCCCAACAAGCCCTCGCTCATGGCCAACATGGCGAAGGAAGATATCACCGTCTATGAGCTCCGCGCGCGAGACTACGAGTACGCGTCTCAATTCGCCCAACTCGTAGCGGCATGCGTCGTCGATATCACCGGCACGACAGACGACCCGAGCATACGGGAGCATGCCTTTCAATGGCGTATGTGGGCCATGCCCCAGGCACGTGCGGCCGCGTTCGACCAAGACCCGTTTGCCGGGCTGATTGAGCTTTGGGTCTTGTCCAAGCAGCAGCACCAGTACTTCGAAGAGGGGGGTGGAGAGCGCACGCTCGGCGATGGCGAGAACTGCGCCCTGAACACGACGAAGCATCTCGTCGAGGAAGCGGAACTGCTCGCCTCGAACGTCATGTCCGGCAACGAGTTCGAGCGAATGCAAAAAAAGGTAACTGACTGGGTGGACCAGCATCCCATCGAAGGGAAGCTCTTCGTTCGCCCGTCCGCGCGCGCAGACCTCGCCTCACTGGTCCCCGCCGCACAGCACGGTGGCCTCAAAGCAATGGGCAGCATGGAGGAAACCTTGCGCGATATGGGCGATCGAATGACGATCCTCACAGTCCAGGCACCCGTGGAGGTACGCTGGCAAGCGGAGTACCTAGTGCAATCGTTGTTCGAGGAGCGCGTACACGACCGCATCGATTCGATGGTGGATTCGATGGGCGAGATGATAGGGTTCCTCGACACGTTCGAAGGGACGCTCTCCGCACAAACCGCCGCGCTGCTTCAGGGCATCGAGAAAGAGCGCATCACGGTGTTCGATGCGGTCGAGGGCGAGCGCGATGCGATTGTGGCGGCCATCGGAGAAGAGCGTGACGCCATTCTGAGCGAGCTCGACTCCCAGCTCGCCACGACTGCGGCCAAGCTCGACACGGTCGGCCGCGGCCTGATCGACCACTTCTTCCTTCGCCTGATCGAGGTTCTGGTGGTGATGGGTGTGGCCGGGTTCCTGACGGTGCTGCTAGTGCTCTTCGTGCTCCGAAAACGCGGAGCGAAGGCGATTGACCCCAACCCACCAACCGAATAAGTCCGTTGTATGGATGTGGTTTCGTTCCGAGAGACGGCCGAGAAGTACTCCGTCATTTTTCTGGATGCCTATGGCGTTCTGAAGAGCGCTTCTGGGCTCATCGACGGTGCCTTGGAGACCGTCACCTCACTGATCGACGCGGGCAAGGAGGTCTTCGTGGTCACGAACGACTCCTCGCGCTCTCCTGAGTCAATGGCCGAGCGGTACGCGCGGCAAGCCGGTGGCGAGCTCTTGCCGCCGGAGCGCTACATCTCCTCCGGGCTGTTGGCCGCCGAATACCTCGAAAAGCAGATCCCGTATGGCAAAGTCGCCTACCTCGGGAAACCGGAGTCCGCGCACTACATCGAAATCGCCGGCAAGATCCCAGTTCCGATTGCGGACTGTACAGTCAAAGACAACCTAGTCGCCATCGTCCTTCTCGACGACGAGGGTTTCGATTGGTTCCGCGACGTGAACGCGACCTTGAACTTGATTCGTCGCAAGAACGTCCCCGTCATCGTGGCCAACGCCGACATCACCTACCCCCTGCACGGCAACGACATCGCCATCGCGGTCGGAAGCCTGGGCGGCCTCTTGGCGTCCATCACGGAGAAGACCTTCGTCCGCTTCGGCAAGCCCGACTCCATGATGTTCGCCTACGCCCTAGCCCGCGCTCGCGAGCAACTCCCCAAGGTCAGCAAACGCGACGTCCTGTTCGTAGGCGACACCCTCCGCACCGACATCATCGGCGCCAACACCTACGGCTTCGACACCACATTGGTCCTCTCCGGCAACATCTTACCCGAACAAGCCGACCTGATGATCCGCTCTTCGGGCATCATCCCGACCTTCATAAGCGAGTCGATCGCAACCTGACACTGCCCCCAGCACACCCGCGGCAGGGAGGATTACGGGTGGGGGCGGGCGGGCGGTGTAACAAAACTGCCGCCGCTACAGCACGTCCAGCAAGGGCTCGAAGTCTACGAGCTCGAGCTGCGGCAAATACTCCTCGACCGCCTCTTGCTGCAGCCGGTGGCAAATATCCGGCTGAAAGAAGTGCTCCCCGATGCGTAACACGTAGTTGAGAATGAAGAACCGGTACGCCTCTTTGAGGAATAGGATCTCTTCCTTCGTGAGCCGGTGCACCTCGTGATACGCGCGCAGGAACTTCATGAAGCGCTTATCGAAGAGCGGGTCGATGTTGTAGCTGAACGCGGTTTGGTCGCCCTCTGCGCGGACCACGCGCGCACAGAAATAGAGGTCGAGCATACGCGGCTCGATGCGGAACCAGTCGTAGTCCCAGCGAGAGAAGAACTTGAAACCGTCGCCGTCCATGCCGACCGAGAAGTTTCCGATGTTCCAGTCGATCAGGACCGGGATCTTCGTCCATTCGTGGTAGCCAAGTGCGTCCGCATTGCCGAGAAACGCATCGCAGTGCGCCCGAACGAAGCTGATTGACGAATCCATGAAGCCACGCTCGCGGCGCCACTCCGAGCTCCCGATCGTGTCGTGAAGGCTCGCCACGTCGGCGCCGAGCGACTGCCACGTCGGCTTCACGCGATCCGAAATCTCCGTACACGACCGGTGGAACAGTCCCATCTCTTGGCCGAACGATTCGACCTCACGATCGCTCAGTACCTTCGGCAGAAAGTCGTAGAAGGGCTGCTGCCCATAGAAAACCACCCACTCGTCTTTATCGCGATAGGTGAAGACCTCGTCGTTCTTGAGAAGCACGTCCGCGAGGAAAGACGCGTAGCGGGTGCCGCGGAGCCGGTGGATCCACTCGTGGATGCGGTAATGGTCCTGGCGAAAGTGCACATAGGACCCGTAGCTCGAGCATTTCGCAACGACTGCGTGCCCGTCGTCGAGGAGGAGCAGGTACACCGAGTTGGTCGACACGTTGGCGCTGACCTCGCGCACATCGACCACCTCCCGGTAATCCCCGTAGGCATCCCAGGCTGCGGTCACGATCGGCGGGGCAGCACTCTCAGTCACGTCGTCCGAGGGATTCTTACGCCTGCGCGGCGTAGAGGTCCATGATGTCGTGTAGAAGCTTGACGGCGTCGGCGTTGGAACGCTGGAACGCGTTTCGACCGACGATCGAGCCATACCCGCCACCCTTGGCGATTTCGGCGATCTCTTCGAGGACCGCTTCGGTGCCCTTGGCCGCGCCACCGGAAAAGATGACGATGCGCTTGCCGTTGAACGCCGCCTGCACGACGTGTTGAATGCGCTCGGCCAAGGTCCCAATGGGAACGTTCTCGTAGCTCTTCTTGGCGGCGTCTTGGAAGACGACGTCCGTCGGCGGCTTCACCTTCACGACGTGCGCGCCGAGCTGGCAGGCGATCTGCGCCGCGTAGGCCACGACGTCGATGGCGGTCTCGCCATCCTTGCTGAGGCCGGCGCCACGCGGGTAGGACCAGACGACGGTCGGCAAGCCCACGGAACGCGCTTCATTGATGAGGTCTCGAAGGTCCTGAAACATCTGATTGCGAAGACCGCTGCCCGGGTAGATCGTGTACCCGATCGCAGCACA
>JAFDFW010000357.1 GCA_019309605.1 Deltaproteobacteria bacterium
GGGCGTCGTGGGGGATCGTGATCACGATGACGCTGGGGCTCTCGTGCTCCGACCCCGGATCCCAAGAAAGTGAAATGCCCGCATCGCCCGAGGCGCCCGCAAACGAAGACCCCGGCTCCCCAACCGCGGAGCCTCAGCCTGAGCTCGAGGACGCGATGACCGCGGATGTGACGGCGGTCCGTGTACGTGGAGCTCCAGGCGCCTACACATTCTCGGTCACCCTGAGCAGCCCCGACACCGGATGTGACCAGTACGCCGATTGGTGGGAGGTGATCACCACAGACGGCGAGCTCGTGTACCGTCGGATCCTGGCGCACAGCCATGTGAACGAGCAGCCGTTCACGCGGAGCGGTGGGCCGGTCGAGCTACAGGAGACGACGCAGGCGATCGTGCGAGCCCACAAGAACAACGCCGGCTACGGAGGAGTCGCCTTCTCCGGCTCGCCGGCCTCGGAGTTCACTGCCGACCCATCCGTGAGCTCCGCATTGGCACCGCAACTCGCGGACGCGGCCCCGCAGCCCGACGGCTGCGCGTTTTGAAGGAGGCTCGGTGACGAACATCTCGACCTCCGCTTCGGTTCTCATCCCGCGCCCGCGCCACGAGGTGTTTGCGTTGGCCACCGACAGCACGAACGCCTCGCTCTTGCGCTCGCGCGGGCCGTTCGCCGGGATCCCTTGCCCGCGTCGCCCCCGGGCAGAGAAACCGGTCAACGACTACCTGCATCGGCCGGCCGAGGAGCTCTACGACCCCGAAGCGGATCCGGACGAGCAACACAACATCGCGGACGACCCCGAAGTCCGGGCGCTGAAGCTGGACTTGCGGAGTCGACTCGAGGATTGGATGACCGCCCAGGGCGATGTCCACTACTCCGCCGAGCTTTTCTATGCTCTGCCGTGACCATGGCCGTGATGCGAGCCCCTGTAATTTCCATTCCCGGACTGTGTTCCGTAGATTCGCGGGATGAACAGAAGTAGGGCCATCCTCGCAGGGCTCGTCGTCATCGCGCTCGGGCTGATGGCCTGCAAGAAGTTTTCCAGCAAGAGCTACGAGCCCATCGCTTTCATGGGCGCGACGTACGAGCACGTGGAAGACAACGAAGTGAACGAGGTCGAGAACCACTTCTTCACGCCGGGGGGTGTGGCGGTCGCGGGCGCCGACGAGTTCATTCAAATCTCGAAGTACGACTACCCGGACTTGACGCCGCAGCAGGTTCGCCTCGTACAGAAGCAAGTCATCAACAGCTTCGGCCTCCAGGCGGTCGAAGGCTCCGACGACCGGTTTTTCGGCGTGTTCGAGGGCACGGTGCCCGTCTATGGCCACATGAGGGCCGACGCGTTCGTCATCAAAGTCGGGCCGCAACATCGCGCCGCAAATGTCGAAGCGCTTCGCACGACCGCCGGCGTCCGCATCGACGAGCTCTCGAGGGTCTCCAGCGACTTCTAGCCAAGGGGGACATGCTCCCCTCTTCTGCACCGCAGCGCTCTGCGGACTGCGACCTGGCGAGATCTTCTGGTTGCGTTACGGTGAGCGCTCGAGGAAGGGAGAACGAATGAAGCGATTCGGACTCGGGATGCTCGGTCTCCTGGTCGTGCTGGCAGTGATGGGCTACGCGCTGCGCAAGACCATCACCTTGCGGCTGATGGAGCGGCTGGTGGAGCGCAACATGGCCTCGAGCCTGCTGGACGAGCTTCCCGACGGGCTCCACGTGGCGCTTTGCGGTGCCGGCTCGCCGCTGCCGGACCCGAAGCGCTCGGGGCCGTGCACGGCGGTGATCGCCGGCGAGCGTGTCTATATCGTTGACGTCGGCGCAGGCTCGTCGCGCGTGCTTTCACGCATGCGGCTGCCGCAGGGGAAGATTGCAGCGGTGCTGCTCACCCACTTCCATTCGGATCACATCGATGGCCTGGGTGAGCTGCTGATGCAGCGTTGGGCGAACGCCGGAAGCGCTTCTCCGACGCCGGTGCACGGCCCCACCGGGGTAGGCGCCGTGGTCGATGGCTTCAATCTCTCCTACCGCGACAGCCAGCGCTACCGGGTCGCGCACCACGGAGCCGACACCATGCCCCCCGGCGGCGCTGGGGCCGTGGCGCATCCGTTCGCGGTGCCAGCGGTGGGCGAGGGCCGGATCGTGCTCGAACGCGATGGCCTTACGATCACCGCCTTCGTGGTGGATCACAGCCCCGTGCGCCCCGCGGTCGGCTATCGCTTCGATTTCCGCGGGCGCTCGGTGGTGGTGAGCGGCGACACGAAGAAGAACACCAACCTCCAGCGATTTGCCGCGGGCGTGGATCTGCTCGTCCACGAAGCGCTCAACCCGCAGCTCGTGGGCCTGCTGAACCAAGGCGCCGAGCGCGCGGGCAGGCCCCGCCTCGTGAAGATCACACACGACATCCTCGACTACCACACGACCCCGGTGGAGGCCGCGGAGATCGCGCGCGACGCGGGCGCCGGGTACTTGCTCTACAATCATATCGTGCCGCCACTGCCGCTCTCTTCGATGGAGGAAATCTTTCTCGACGGAGTTGCCGAGACCTGGTCAGGTCCGGTCAGCGTGGGACGCGACGGCACCCTCGTGCGGCTCCCTGTGGATTCGGAAGCGATTGAGGTGGACGAGCTCCTCTGAGGCAATTGGTCTTGGTCGCACGTGTTCCTTCCGACCGCTCTCGTTGCGTCGCGTCAGGACCTTCGGGTTATGCACCCGGAAGGTCGCGTTGTTACCGCGGACTCAAGATCGAAAACCCAACGTTTTTGGCGATCCATGCATCGCTCAGGCGACGGATTTCGATCCGCCTTGGCACCCTCATGACACCGAGCAAAAAAAGAAAGGCACTTAGCCAATTCACTAAGTGCCCAACTTCATTGGTTGCGGGGGCCCGTTACGCACAGCGTTGTCCGGTGGAATTTGGGGTGCCGATGGAGGCCGTGATTGCTGCGTAAGGCTGAGATCTCGGAGAAATGACGGCCATGCGGTACCAAAGAACCAACCGAGGTTGGCCCGACCGGCCGATGCAGCCCTATCGATGCGCTCCGTCGGTTGTATACTCCTTCCGTGCTCAACCCAGTCGGTGAAGAACTATGGACCGTCGAGGGTCCGATCGTGTCCTTTTACAGCTTTCCCTATCCGACGCGGATGGCCGTAGCTCGGCTCGCCAACCGGCAGCTCTGGCTGTGGTCGCCGATTGCGCTGTCCTCTGAGTTAGCCGAAGAGCTGGAGAAGCTCGGCGAGGTCCGCTACCTCGTCGCCCCGAACAAGCTCCATCACTTGTTCCTGACAGAGTGGGCCGAGCAATACCCCGGGGCTCGCCTGTATGCAGCGCCCGGACTCGCGAAGAAGCGGTCGGACCTGGCGTTCTCCGCCGAGCTCAGGGATGAATCGCCATCCGAGTGGCAGAACGAGATCGATCAGACCGTGATCGGTGGAAGCTTCGTTATGAACGAAGTGGTGTTCTTCCACCGCCCATCACGGAGCGCACTCGTGTGTGACTTGATTCAGAAGCATGACAAGAGCGCGTTTTCGGGCTGGCGGCGATGGGCCATGCAGCTCGATGGAATGGTCGGCGCCGACGGGAGTACTCCCCGCGAGTGGCGGGCGACGTTTAGCAAACGAGCGGTTGCGCGGGCGGGTCGCGACACCGTGCTCGATTGGAATCCGCGCCAGCTCATTGTCGCCCACGGCCGCGTCATCGCTCGCATGGATTGGGTAGTGGCGATGGTTTCTCAGGCTGGACAACCTCACTCAGGTCTGCGTCGAGGACAGCTCTCGATCATTTCTTCGATGAGCTAGTGGCAGGCGGCGGCTACCCAGTACCTTCGTTCGGACGTTCAGACCTTCCGAAGGGCTGCAGCTTCAAATATGCTCCGCTGCGGTGATCGCAGACGAAACTCACAAGAATCGCCGAGCGGCGCTCAGTTCAGAGCACCAGGAGCTGCTCGGGGACCATGGAACAAAGCCGTACCGGCGCGAACGCATCAACACTGCCGATTTCGCGCTGCCGCTCACCTGTGCATTTAGCGTTGACGCCGACTCGCATGGCCCGTGGTCGGTGCTCGCCAGAGTTCGCTTCAGGTCGGTCCTGAGCAAGAACGTCTTCTTTCTCGACATGGGACACTCCTCAGCAGGGCTCTCGCCCTCGGCAAAGTGTCTCTTAACTCAGAGCCCTTTTGTCTCCGAGTTCAGCTGACGGGATACAACGGGATACACGGGCTCCGACCGGGCATTGCTTAAGGCTCCGACCAAGGTAGAGGTGGTTCGGAAGATGCGCCGCTTCACGAAAACCCGCGAAGGCTCGTTGCGGATTCACAAGGTCAATGGGAAGATCCAGGAGGAACGCACCTACCCGCGCGGAAAAGATCCACGATCCTCCAAAGGCTAAGCGTTAAGGTTGGGCCCGGCGAAGGAGGCACCGCGTGGATGGCCCGAGCAGCACGAAGAGCTAAGGGGTTCTAGAGGACGAGACGAATTCAGATGACGAAGGCACTTGCAGAAATCCAGG
>JAFDFW010000924.1 GCA_019309605.1 Deltaproteobacteria bacterium
GCGGGAACGACCGTCCACAGCTTCTCGCCCCACCATTTGCCGTACATCATCGATTCACTCTGATAGCGCTCCCATGGGTCGGCGCGCAGGTTGGTCATGATCGGCACGTTGGTGGATGCTTCATGACCGGTGAACAGGTTTCCCTCGATCGTCTTGAAGGTGATTTTCCAGGGGCCGTAGCGTACAGCCATGAGATCGCCGCTGTCGCTCCAGTAGAAGAAATCCTTCCGCGGCGCTTCGTCAACTTCACCCTTGAGAAAGGGCATGAAGTTATAGCCGTCCAGATGGTTCTTGAATTTCTTTTTGCCGACCTTCGTCCCCTTCAAGAGCTTCTCTTTCACCTTCGGATCGCCGGCAGCGGCCACCAACGTTGGCATCCAGTCCTCGGCGGACATGATGTCATTGATGATGGTGCCGGGCTTGATCGTTCCAGGCCATTTCACGAGCATCGGCACGCGGAAGCCGCCTTCGTACGTGGTCCCCTTCTCACCCCGGAAGGGAGTATTCCCGCCGTCAGGCCAGGTGAAGACCTCAGCGCCGTTATCGCTGGTGAAGAGGACGATGGTGTCGTCGGCTACGCCGAGATCGTCCACCTTCTTGAGCAGTCGGCCGACCAGGTGGTCGAGTTCCATCATGGCGTCGGCGTAGAGGCCAAAGCCGCTTTTGCCCTCCCACTTGGGAGACAAATGTGTCCAGACGTGCGTACGCGTAGTGTTATGCCAGAGGAAGAACGGCTTGCCGGCCTTGACCGAGCGTTCCATGAAATCATTCGAGCGGCGCACCAGCTCTTCGTCGACATTCGTCATGTCAAACTTCGCATTCGGGTCCATGTTCGGACCCGGAGGCAGCGGGCCGCCATCTTTGATCGTCTGCTTGCCCACGCGGCCCCAGCGCGGATCGGTCGTGGAGTCGTTCTTGTCGGTGGCTTTCGTGTCAATGATGTTGCGAGGACCGAACTTCGCGAGGAAATCAGCACCCTTCGGGAAGTCGTCTTCATACGGCTCCTCCATGGCGTTGAGATGATAGAGAATGCCGTAGAACTCGTCGAAGCCATGCACGGTGGGCAAGTATTCGTTGCGGTCACCGAGATGGTTCTTGCCGATCTGCGCGCCTTCGACAGACCGGTGCGAAACGGTGTCTGGCCAAGGATGAATGCGGCCCGCCCGGCGGTGCATGATTGCTGGGAATAGTAGTCGGTAAACAGCGCGCCTTCGCTGGCGATGCGGTCAATATTGGGTGTGCTTCCGCCCATCATGCCGCGGTGATACGCGCTGACGTTCCAGACGCCGACATCATCCGTCATGATGACGAGGATATTGGGTTTATTCTGCGCCGCAAAGGCTACCGTGCTCGACAGCAGCGCCAGCAGCACCAGGCCGAAAGCGCCGGCAAACCCTCTCCAAAAATCCATTCTGCTCATGTTCTTCTCCTTCATGGTGGCTTCAGAGGGACAGCGCTTTTCTCCGGGAGCGCAGTCTGTAAGTGACTGCACAAAAGAGCGCTCCAGGCTGGCGAACCGCCCTCGCGCCACGCGCGACCGCCCCTCGACGACATTGATTCGGGTCTTACTATCCTCTTCGGCTCTTGGCTTGTCTTGTCATAACACGACAACTGGACGTCTCACCTCCCCCAAAAAAAAAGGACCATGCGCTGGGAAAGATGCGGGCTCGGGGCATCGAGCCTTTGCCCCGGGCGCACGCCGTGGTCGTCGGGACACTGGGGTGCCGCGGCTTCAGCGGGGGTGCAGTTGGAGACGGTACTCACTGGGGGCCACACCGGCCCAGCGGCGAAAGGCGCGGTTGAAATTGGCTTGATCGAAGTAGCCTAGCTGGTGCGCGATCTCGGCCAACGGGAAGTCGGGATCATGTAAGTACTCCTGCGTTTTCTGAAAACTAGCCTGATCGACAATCAACTTGTAGGTCAGTCCATGCTCTTCCAGGCGACGCTGCAGCGAACGCACGCCCAAACCCGAGACATCGGCGACTTCTTCGATCTTGGGATGTCCAAAAGAAAGGTAGGAAAGTACCAGCTGACGCAGCGACTCCGGGA
>JAFDFW010000358.1 GCA_019309605.1 Deltaproteobacteria bacterium
GGCCGCCCGCTCCTCCGCTCCGATCTGCACGGCGATGTGACTGATGGTGCACGGCGTCTCGACAAGGGGCGAAGGCCGACTGTGAAGCTCCTCATGGAGCTCGTCGCGCGAGGGATGCACGTTGAGGGTGATCGCGGAAGTCACCGGGGGCATTTTTGGGGGCATATCCTCCTCGGGTCAACTGGCAGTGTCAGGGACAGTGTCAGGGACAGTGTCAGAGACAGTGTCAGAGACAGTGCCAGGCACAGCGTCAGGGGCAGTGCCAGGGACAGTGCCCGTGTCGGCGTTAGCGGGAGTGACCGCGTCAACTACTCCGGGCATGCGCTTCCCCGGACCTCCGTCGCGAAGTGATGAACCCCACCCCGTACTCCACCTCAGCCTCATGCTGGTTGTGCGCCCGACACCGAAGCTCGATGTTCTCAACGTCGTGCGTCCCGCCCCGCGCGTAGGGCACTCGGTGGTGAAACTCGACCTGCCACGTAGACGAGCAACGCCGACCTTCCGCGTCCGTGAAGGCACACCGCCCTTCATCCCGCTCGAACACCTCACGCCGAGCGCGAGCAGGAATCCCACGTCCCCTGCCTTTCTTCTTCTGAGTCCGGCGAGGTTTGTCCGTGAGCCCCGCCTTCCTCTTCTTCGTCTCGGTCAGCAGTGCATCCAATGCCCGATCGAAGATCTCCGCAGGATCCCCGTCCGGGATCTGATGACTGAGCAGCCCTTGCAACTCATTGAGCTTGTTCCGAGTCTCTTCCCCAATCGTGACCTGGAGCCTATACCGACGAGGAGCGAGAGGAACCGGCCGTGACTTCTGCTTTACAGAGGTGCGCACCGGGTTGTTCGGTTGTGTGGTCGAGCCCCCGTCCTGATCCGTGTCGATGGACGACTGAGTTTCACTTTTCCTGATCGGGAGGGCCCGGATCGAAGAAGGCACATCCGGCTTGGGCACGATTTCCGCGATCAGCCGCTCTATCTCTCGCATGCTCCTGTGCCTCGCCCGGCGAAGAATCTCCTGGTGATTCTCATCAGTGAGGTGCCCCGCCAACTGGTGAATCCCGCTGAGATGGAGCTCCCCACGCGCGACCATGCCCAAAATGCAGGGAAAACGACAGGTCGCGCGACCTGCTCGGATGCGCCTCGCCGCAACCGCTTCCGACATGTGAAAGCGCGTCGTGCAGAAAGCGAACATCGAGGGGCACGCATGCTCCAGGTACAATTTGCGGCGATCGATCTCCGCGATGTAGGCGAGCAACGTGGCGGTATCACGGCGGTCCTTCTCGACCAGGGCGGCGAACTCGCGGAGCAGCCTGTCTTTGTCGAGACGATGAAGAGATGGGGCGTGCATCATGAATCTGACGCTACCACGGGGGTTCAAAACCCAAGGACGCGCCCCAAGCTTCCGATCTAAGGACATCACGGGGGATGATTCGAAACTTGGGTCAAAGAAACGCGTAGCGAAGCGTCGGTGCCACAACACGGCCCACTATGTGTTGCACTGGGATCGAAGCGAGACGCAAATCGAAACGGCCGCTAGATCTGTCAAGAGAAATCGGCACAAAGAATCCTCCCGGTCAAGAGGCACCCTCTAGCGCGTCAACCCGAGTAAGCCCGGTTATTCGAGGTTGAGCCCCACAAACATGACGACGGCCCACGGAGTGATCCGAAGGCCGCCGTTTTGTTTTTCGTCAGCGCTGGTTCAGGGCACAGTCTATGGGCACACCAAGATCGCGCGGCTGAGATAGCCCTCTCGGACGGGTACTTTGATGTTGCCCTCGACGTCGCCAGGCCAACCCCGGAACAGCTCGCAGCTCCCGGCGGTTCCACCGATCCCGACCTGGAAGACACCCGGGCTGACCTCGACGAAGCCGCCCCCGCTACCCGATGTCGTGGCGGTGAGATCCAGGCTCCAGTTCAGGTCCTCGTCTCGGTAGAACGTCTTGCCGGTCGTGTCCAGCAGCTCGAACGTCGCCCCTGCGAGTGGCTCGGTGGTGTCGATGAAGATCGACCCCGTGCCCTCCATTGGGTAGGGAGACATCACGAGGGCGTACATATCCGCGAGTCGTTGGACCGTCACCATGCCCACCGCCACGTCGCCCGGGGTCGCCGAGATGATATCGGAGTCCAAATACGACGCATATCCTTCCTTTTCGAGTGTGTAGCTGACCTCCTGATCGACTGGCAGCTCGAGCGTGGCGTTTCCAGTGGCGTTGGTCGTCACGCAGTTGGTCGCGCCCGTCTCACAAATTTCCACGCCTTCTAACGGTTCAGCGGGGACGCCCGGCACAAACTCCCGAATGAAGAAGACGACCGACGCTGTATCCGCGCCACCCGTGCCGCCGTTCCCTGCGGTGCCGCCCGTACCTGCAGTCCCACCGGAACCACCGTCACCGTTGGTGTCACTACACCCAACCAGCGGAACAAGCCCCAACGCACAGACGCACACAAATCCAAACAAGTATCTCATCACAACCTCCCGGTTTGACCGACCCAACTTCAGATCGGTCACAACGAAAATGTGTCGGCATGATTGGGGTGTCTATACGTAATTCTTTCATCTCTTGAGGCGCAAACTTTGCACGTGGGAAGGACGAAAGAATTACGTATGGACGCGGATTTCGTGACGACCCAATTTGCTTTGTGTGATCGGCCTGAAACCGGGTCGGTTAAACCAGGGAGCTTGTGATGCATCACTCGTTTGGATTGATGTGTGTTGGGGCACTCACCATTGGTGCGATTGGTAGCTCCATGGCAAGCTGCAGCGAAACGCCGGGCAGCGACAACTGGGCGCGTCTCGACTACGAGACTAACCCGGCGAGCGCGAAATATGATTTCAGCGTGGTGGACGAGGCGGTTGCGGATTTCATGGCGGATCATCCCGCCGTCGAAGGGGTCACGCTGGCGGTAGTGCGTGGAGCCGAGGGCCAGATCTACGAGGAGGGCTACGATGATGGAGTCGATCGGGACCGAATCAGCCTGATCGCGTCCACCGGCAAGGTGCTCTCGGCGGGTGTGATCCTGGCGCTCGTAGACGACGGCCTGTTGGAGCTCGATCGCCCGATCGCAGAGTACCTCGATTGGGGCGACTATCACTCCGCGGTAACCATGCGCCAGATCCTGTCGATGACGTCGGGACTTCCCCCTTCATTCTGGATCGCAGACGCGTGTTATTCCTACCCATGCGAGTGCGATCCAGCGACGAGCATTCAAGCATGTGGTCGCACCGTGTTCCAAGACGAAAGCCTCTCCATCCCTCCGGGGGAGGAGTTCCTCTACACCCGATGGCAGCTCGCGGGTGCGGTCGCCGAAATCGTCTCAAACATGAGTTGGGCAGAGCTGGTTAGGCAGAAGCTGGTCGCACCGTGCGGACTACCGGACACTGGCTATAGGAGGCTCTTCCCAGAGTACCCGGAGGCGTTCGATGGGGATCCTGCCAATCTACCCGAGACCGAAAACCCAGGTCTCGGAGGCGGCGCATACAGCACCGTGAACGACTACAGCAAGGTGCTGCTGATGCACCTCCGCGAAGGGCTGTGCGGACAAGAGCGTGTTCTGTCACCCGGCATGGTTCAGGCCATGCAAGAGGACCTGGTGCCGGAAGGTGTGGCGATGCCGTCTTGGAGGCCCGAAGCGATCAACTACGGCATGGGCTGGTGGAAGTACGAGGACGAG
>JAFDFW010000925.1 GCA_019309605.1 Deltaproteobacteria bacterium
CATCGTCATCCTTCCCAAAACCAGCGAAGCCGTTGCACGTGCGCACCCGACGCATCCAGCTCCGCGACGAAGGCGGCCTCCCGCGTGCGCGCACTCCACTCGATGGATGCAAGGCCCGATACCGTCCGGCCCGACGCCAGCAGATCGCGAAGTTCGAGCGCCGCGCATCCTTCGATGAACTCGGCGGCCGAAGCGGTCGCCCCGCCAGGCAGCTCCACGGTCGCCCCCGGCGCGAACACGTCGCGCGCTTCCTGGCCGACAAGACCCCCGACGAGCTCCTTACCCGATCGGCCCACGCCTTGTTGCGAAGCCTTGAAGTACGACATCAACCACTTGGGCCCGAACGCGCGAAGCATGCGCCAGTTCATGACTGCGATGGTCCGCATCCCAAGCGACCCCTCGCCCATCAGCATCCGGCTCATTCGGCTGAGCTCCCAGTGGGCCTGCATGCGCTTGATCGCAAGCCCGCCGTCGAGCGGGGCGATCTCGTAGAGAAGGTTCGCAGGCACCGTCATCTTCAAGCCCGTCTTGAGGTTGGTGGTGTGGATATCGACGGCTCGGAAAACGTGCATGCCCGATACGATGTCGTGGCGCGCGACCATGTCGATCCCGCTTGGTGCGATGAACGCCTCATAGAACCGCCCGAGCTCGTCGCCTAAACGGCCGACCCGCCTTCCCGCATGAGAAGCCGGCGTCCCGACCGGGTCTTCGACGACCGCATCATCGGCGTACAGTGCGAGCCATCGTTGCTTGTCGTGCTGCCCGGCGATCTCGGGAGATGCTTGGGCTGTTCGAAGAAGAGCGTCCCGGTCCGGTGACGCGGTTGCAATTTGAGGCGACGGCTCGATCATGGGCGGCGGTTCTACCACACCCACGGCGGCCCGACATCATCCGTCGGCCCGACGGGCGCCCTACTCGCGTTTGTCCGAAGCGCCTTTCGGTTCTTTAGGCTTTGGTTCTTCTTTGGGCGGGGTCGTCTTGTTGATGAGGCCCATGACGGTAACCGCCAGCAAATCCTCATCGGCTTTGCCAAGCGGACAAAGATGCTTGCCTAGGTACTCACACGCGTCGGCCCGCGCTTTGTCCGCATCTTCGACGTACTTCCCGTCGCGCGTGTACCAAATGCCGTTCCCGTCGCGCGTGTACCAAATGCCGCCCCTGGAGGTCCGCGCGAGCATGCCCGTCGGATAGTCCCACTGCCCGAGCGCGCTCTTGGCTTTCGCGCCGCTCGGGTAGAACCAGGCGCCACTTCGGTTCTTGGCGATTCGGCCGTTCGGATGATTGAGCTCCAAGTAGCCCCGAACGATCACGCGCCCGTTCGACCAAGTCGTCGTCGGCTGGCGTGTGACACGGTACCCAACGTACGGCGCGCACACTTCCCGTCGAAGTTGGGACAGGTCTCGCCGCTCCTCGATCTCGAGGCCTCTCTTGTAGCGACCCGGTTCCTCGTCGAGGCGAGCGAGGAAGTCCATGATGGTCAGCTCCTCACAGGTCGGAGATGCCATCAGCGTCCGCTGCGACGACGCTAGTGCAGTCCAAAGCAGCGCGGCACCCACCACGGTGAGAGCGATCAGCGGCGACCTAGCAACCATGACGACGCCGGCCGATCACCATCTCGTTACTCGTCCGCAGACGCAAGGCCGCGCGGACCCCGTGCGCTACGCCTCCGCAACCGGTTGGCTTCGGCAAATCGGCCTTCCGCCCACTTGATCATCTGCTGGTGCGCGCCGTCACCGTCCTTGTTGCCATCTCGCTGGACGTAGCTTCCGTCGGGCAGCATGTCCCAAGCGCTCCGCTGGTCGTTGAGGAGCATGTCGAGAAGCGTCCGCAACTCCGCCTGCAGCGCCTTGGGCTCCACGGGGGTCAGCGCCTCGACCCGGCTCGCGTCATGCAATCGGCCGAACCGATGTAGTACTCCTCGTCGCCCCCGTTGTAGAAGTGGTAGATCCGCGAGTGCTCGAGGAACCGGCCGACGACACTTACCACGCGAACGTTGTCCGAGAGGCCGGGAACACGCGGACGCAGGCGACACGAGTCGCGAACGATCAGATCGACGCGCACCCCGGCCTGCGAGGCCTCGTAAAGGGCGCGGGTGATCTCGACATCTTCGAGCGCGTTGGTCTTGATCTGAATGAGGCCCTTCTGTCCCTCGCTGACTCGGCGGATCTCCCGCCGAATTTTTTTGAGGAGTGCAGGCTTGAGAAGCTTGGGTGCGGGAAGCAGCTTTTTGTAGGCGCGGCTCGGCTTGTACCCAGTGGTCAGATAATTGAAGAGCTCGGTCGCGTCGCGGCCGATGCCCTCGTCGCAGGTGAGCAGCCCGAGGTCGCAATAGAGCTTGGCCGTTTCCTCGTGGTAGTTGCCGGTGCCAATGTGCACGTAGCGGCGCAAGCCATCGTGGTCGCGGCGAACCACGAGGATGACCTTGCAGTGCGTCTTCAGACCCACGACGCCATAGGTGACGTGAATGCCAGCTTGCTCGAGCTTGCTCGCCCAGTTGATGTTGGCCTCTTCGTCGAACCGAGCCTTGAGCTCGACGACGACCGCCACCTGTTTGCCGTTGAGCGCTGCGTTGATGAGATGTTGGATGACGCGCGACTTCGACGACGTACGGTAGAGCGTCATCTTGATCGCGCGAACCTTCGGATCCTCGGGGTGGTGAAGCAGCAGAGCTTCATTATCTCGGATCGCGTGGAAAATATTGCTTCGCCCGACGAGGCTTGGCGGGTCCACCGGCCGGTGATCGGGGTCTCGATGCTCCGGGATGTCGAGCCCCGCCAGCTGGAACAGGTCACCGAGCCCCAAGAATCCGTCGACTTCGAAGACGTCGGCCTGCTCGTC
>JAFDFW010000359.1 GCA_019309605.1 Deltaproteobacteria bacterium
CAAAAGCCGGTAGCGGGGTCACAGAGATCTAGCGTGCACTCGTTGCCATCGATGCAGTCGACGCCAGTGCAGAGCAGGGCGGGCTCGCACGTACCCGACGTGCAGATGCCGTCCGCACCGCCGAAGTCACATGCCGTGCCGTCGGTCTCCACGGGGTTGGAGCACGAGCCGTCGGCGAGGTCGCAGAGGTCCGCGGTGCAATCGTTGTCGTCGCTACAGTCGACGTCCGTGCAGAGGTCGCCCGAGCCGCCAGCGCCCCCCATGCCGCCGTCACCACCCATGCCGCCAGTGGCGCCGCTACCACCCGTGCCACCACCACCACCATCGCCTCCGCTGGCCGCCGTACCACCTGTGCCTCCCGAGCCGGCGGTTCCCCCCGAGCCACCCTCGCCCTCAGCATCGCCGCAACCGAAGAGCATCAGGGCCGGCACGAGGAAAAGAACTGCTAAGGGTTTGGATCTCGTTTGCGCGTTACTCATGGGAACCTCCGACTATTGACAAAAAATGCTTGTGATAACCGCGCAGACGACAGCGACAGGCAAGGTATTCACACTTCACGAACTGGTGCCGAGCCAACCGAAGCTGCATCCACCATGCAGGGAAGTCGGCACGACACTGGGCCAGGCAAGGGCGCATATTCGACAGCTGGGGCCAACACCGTCAAGAGAAAATGACGACGAAGTCCGCAATTCGAATCGCGTTATTTATTGCGTATAGACGCCTTCTTCATCGCCGAGATAGTCTGCTCGATTCGGCTTTCGCGGACGCTCGTTCCGTCGCTTGTCCAGAGGAGCTTCGGTAGACGCGCACGGGCCTTCAGGAGCGATCGTTCCCGTTCCGGGGAGCAACCGCCCGCAGGTCATGAAGCTTCTTCACGAGCTGAGCGTGCGTCCGAACACCGAGCTTCTTCATTGAGCTCGTGAGAAGGAACGAGACGCGCGGGGTTGAGATCCCGAGATGATACGCGATCATTTTGTTGCTGTGCCCGAACATCGCGTAGGTAACAACCTGCATCTCGCGTTCCGTGAGTCCGCGAGGGTCGAGGACGTCTGGAGGGTTTGGCACCGCGAGAACGAAGCGCCTGCCATCGGTGTCAAACCAGTCGACCATGGACCAGCGACCCTGAACGAGCGCCTTCCAGATCTCGAAAGCTTTGTCAGGATCGCCTTTGCGCAAGCGACCGCGCGCGCGGTCGACTCGAATTGCTGCGCCGCGCACAGCGCTGGCGCCACTCGAGGTCTTCGCTTCGCCTTCCGCCCCGATCAATTCGAAACTCTTGGGGTCAAGCACCGCCTCCGCGTTGTAGGGAAGACTTGTCGCCGACGCTGCACGCTGAATCGAAAGTCCATGTCGAAGCCGGTGGCCCGCAGAAACATGTGCGGCGATCATCTGCCAACGTCTTTTGGAGCGACCCGACAGCGTGGTCACTTCGGCAAGGGGAGCGATAATCGCGACCCCTAGGCCGTTGGGGTCCACGGCAGTAATGCCCAGCAAGTCTTTGCAGTAGTCCACGTGACTCGTGTAGTGCTCGAGCGCTTCCGGGCTGTCCCTCGTGTTTTCGGACATCGTTGCTGCAAGGTGGGGACGTGCCTGCTCCCGGAGCGCGTCCGGGGGAGTGGTCGCGATCGCGCGCTGGTGGCGCTCCAGGAAGTCTGCGGGCCCCGAAACCATATGCATTTCGAGGATCTCGACGGCACCACCTTCGGGTGGACGACTATAGCGAATCCCCGCGGCGCCGAGTCCCTGATCAATGATTGGGGCGCCGACTTCGAGTAGTCTCGGCAACCATCGCGAGTCCTCTATGTCGAGATCATACGCGGCTTCCACGAGGTCGATCGCGGCGGAGCTCATTCAGTCCAAGGCCCATCTACTCCGGACGTGAACGCGGCAAGCTGCCGTATGGATGCGACCCCTGCCTTCTGGTAAATCCTGGCCAACTGCGTGGTGATCGTCCGCATTGAAGCAGCACGCTGTTCGCCGACCTCCTCGGGCGTGCTGCCGTCGAGCAGTAGGTCGATAATCTCCCGCTCCGCCGTGGTCACTCCTTCCGGGTATCGTGTCTCGCGGAGCGGAACACTCAGAACGAAAAGCACTTCGCGTGCGATCTCGACACCGCTCACCCGCGGACTGACCTCACTCTCGAGGTTCAAAGGTTTGCTAGCGTTGACACAGAAATCCATCGTCGCCGATCCTCACCAATGCAACAATCAACGCGGCGCGCCGACGTACGTTGCAGATCCGGGCTGGAGCCAGCTTTGGGTACGCTTGCGAAACAATCAAGCGCAGTGTGTGCGGGGCAGTGCAGCCGGAGAGCATTTGAGGGTCGCATCTGCCTGAGATCATTTGGCAAAAGGAGCGGCATACGTAATTGTTTACCTGTGGTCCGCGAACGCAGCAGAACGCCAACTTACCATGGCAGGCTCTCATAATTCCGTCGTCCGCCGGCGGCCACCAACTCGCGAAACCGAGAGCCGACCCGTCTGAAATCGTCCTGTGGGATCTCTCGGTTGCAAAGGCGATATACTGCCAGGTCAGTGTCTAACGGAATCCGGGTGCGCTCCATCTTGTCGAGCAGCGTGTTGGTTGCGACCCTTGCCGCGTTGTGCATAGGCGGCGGCGAAGTGCTCTGGTTGTACCTTGTCGATCGATCGTCTCTGTCCGCTGCGGGAGGAATCAAGAATATCGCACCGCCGCTGTTGGGAATCGTTCTCGGTGCAGGGGCTGCAGTCGGTTTGATCCAAGGCCTTGTGCTTGCTGCACTTGAATCGGTCGCCAACAAACTTGGGTCGAGCGGGCGACAATCAAGGCTGAGTTGGCGGTGCATACCCTACGTGGTGGCGCTAACGCCTGCGATTGTGTGGTTCTGCGTAGAGGCCACGTCAGGAGCGTGGATTCGCACATTGCCGGCGATTGGTTTGGTGACCGTCGCCGCAGTCTTGTGCCTGTTCGGTTGCGCATACGCACTTGTCTGGCTGATCTTTTGGACTGCGGGAAACATAGAAGAGAAACCCGCGTGGGGGCGCCGGCGCGTTGTGTACCCGATGGTGGCAGGACTGGCCGGGCTCGCCTTCCTGTTCTACCTGATGGATCAAACCATCTTGGTGCACTTCTACGGATTCTTTCATGTGACCTTGCAGGTTGCGGCTTTTGTCACCCTGGAGTGCGCGCTCGCTGTCCTGGCGATCTCTACCTGTAAGGCTCGCCAGTGGCTGCCGACTGGACGACGAGACCTCGCCGCGGTTTGCGTCTTGGTCCTGGGCACTACGTTGGGAACGGTTTCGCTGAACCACGCCAGTAAGGAGGCATCGGCGCCAGTTCGCGCGGTGATCTACCAGCATTCCACCGTGACAGCGACGTTCTTGGATATGGGGCGGCGGTTGTCGTTGCAGCCAAGACGCCACAACGACGTGATTCCAACTGATACGATGGTGGCGATACACGGCGTGGTGGACCAGCCTAGTCCACCTCTGGTCGACTCTAGGACCCTGACCGCCGGGTTGGGAGCCGACATCTTGCTCGTCACGATCGATACCTTGCGGGCAGATCTTCTGGGCTCGTACGGCGATCCCACAGGGCTGAGCCCACATCTAGACGCGCTGGCGGCCGAGAGCATTGTGTTCGAACGGGCGTATACGCCTTCGCCCTACACCGCCTGT
>JAFDFW010000360.1 GCA_019309605.1 Deltaproteobacteria bacterium
GAGAATCTTTCGTTTTGTGTCCATTCGACATCCAAAACCCTTCTCGACACGATCAATCGTCAACACCGATAGGTTCGCGCGACGAGCCAACTCAGCCTTGGACATCATGCGTTCAATCCGAATCTTGCGAACATTGTTAGGCTTGTTGCCACTTTTCTTGTTCGCGTTGGGCTTGGAAGGCCCTTCGTGATCGTTCGCATCAGAGGCCGATGCACCCATGGTGTTGGGCTTTTGCATCGCTTCATTTGCCTCTGGGTCGTAGGTCATGATTTGGCTCTCTCGAGGAGGAACGCAACCCGCGCTACTCTTCAAGAAGGCTATGACTGAACCACCCTAGGGTCAAGCAACTTAGGACAATTTAGCACTAAGTTATATGCTAATTATGCATAAATTATATGAGCCTAGCATGCGGAACGTAGACATCCGCGATCGTCAGGCACTGTTGTGCTCAACGCGCGAACCCACCGATTGTCAACGAGCAAACGTATCGAATTTCATGGTCGCAACGCTCGGCGCTGAAAGCAAAAAAACAGAGATGCGCGTCGCTTAGTTGCCCTGCTCTGTGACTCATCAATACTCGCCGGGTCGTGATGAGCTCGATTGGGGTGTGGCGTCCTTTCGCTGTGGTGTTCTTGGTCTTCCTTCTGCACGCGCCTGCACATGCGCAGCGCAAGCATACGGTGCAGCAAGGACAGACGCTGGGCGCCATTGCAAAGCGCTATCGGGTGTCCGCAACCAACCTGGCGGCCGCCAACCGGTTGAAGAAGACCGCGAATCTCCGGGTCGGTCAGGTCCTTAGAGTTCCGCCCAAGGGGGTGATCTACGTCTATCCAGGGCAGACCCTCACCGGGATCGCGCAGCTCAACAAGGTGTCCGTAAAAGCGCTTGCGGCGGCGAATCGTCTCAAACCCGGGTCTACGCTGCGGGTTGGGCAGCGCCTGGAGCTACCCGGCTACAGCGCCAGCGCCAAGCAAACCAAGGCGAGAAACACCATCTTGAACGGCTTGGTGACGCTCGAGCGGCCCGCAAGCAAAGAGACTCTTCGCGTTCGCCTTTTCGCCCGTTTCCTTCGAGACCGCGACAATGATGCGGTCAAGCGGGTGCATACCCGGCTTTTGCGCGTCCTCTCGTACTTCGCAGACCATTTCAACGGCCGCACGATTGTGGTGGTGAGTGCCTACCGTTCGGCCCAGAACGGCAACAACGGGTCGAGCCGGCATGCAACCGGAGAAGCAGTCGACGTCCGCGAGGCGTCCCCAACGAAGTGTTGCGGGACTACTGCCTGACGCTTTCGAAGGTCGGGGTCGGTTATTATCCGCGCAGCAGCTTCGTCCACGTCGATGTGCGTTCGAAGGCGGTCTACTGGGTGGACTGGTCTCGGCCGGGGGAGCCTCCGCTTTACCTTCCTCCGGGAGAAACGCCAGAGAAGTACGACGCAGGGGTCTCGAGCGCCGTGTCGCCCGCACACTAGGTTTCTGGATTACGCACCAGTTTCACGACTTGTCTAGTTGTTTTGGCCCTTCCCTTGTGGGAGCTCGATATCGTGCTGCTTGAGCCGGCGATAGAAGGTCCTTCGAGCCATCCCCATCGCGCGCGCGGCCTTTGCCCGGTTCCAGCCATTCGCGTTGAGTGTCGCCAGAATTCGATCGCGCTCGGCGTCTTTGAAGTCCCGGTAGTTGCCGGCGCCGGCGCTTGGCGTCGTCGCGCCGACGCTGGCCTCGATCGCCAGCTCTTCAGACTCGATGGCGTTCCCGAGAGAGAAGACCGTGGCGTTGACCAGAAGGTGTTCGAGCTCACGGACGTTGCCAGGGAAGTCATGCGCGCATAGCCGTTGGAGTGCGCTGCGGCTCAGGCGTTTCTTCGGCTCTCCCCGTTCCTCAGCGATGCGGCCGAGAAAATGATCGCAGAGCGGCGGGATATCGGAACGCCGTTCGCGGAGCGGAGGCAGCTCGATATCCACCACCGACAGCCGGTAGTAGAGGTCCTCGCGAAGCCTCCCGTCCTCGATCAGCTCGCGAAGCGGCCGTTTCGACGCGGTGACCAGGCGCACGTCGATGACCTGCTCGTCGCTTCCGCCGACCGGCCGAACTCGACGTTCCTGCAAGACCCGGAGCAAATCGAGCTGCATCCGCGCCGGCATATCCGCGATTTCGTCCAAGAACAACGTGCCACCGTGGGCCTGCCGAAAGACACCCTCCCGGGCGTGCGTGGCGCCGGTGAACGCGCCGGCCACATGACCGAATAGCTCGCTTTCGAGGAGGCCCTCGGGGATCGCTCCGCAGTTGAGTGAGATGTACGGCGCATCGGCGCGGCTGCTTCCGCGGTGGACGGCACGGGCAACGAGCTCCTTGCCGGTCCCGCTCTCGCCAGTGATCACGACCGGCACATCGTTCGTGGCCACCCGATCGAGCACTTCGTATACCTTTCGCATCCCGTCGCTCGCGCCGACGAGGCCCCAGCGGTCGCCTTGGGCGCTCGAAGCCTGGAGGCGCGCGATCTCCCGCCGGGTTCGTTGGAGCGCTTCGGCGTTTCCGTGGAGCCTTTGTTCGAGGTGCTCGTTGGCTTCGCGCAGGGCCAGGTTGGCGTGCTCCAGCTCTTGCTTTTGAGCCTCGATGCGCTCGAACAGACGAGATGTCTCGATGGCAATGGCTGCCTGGTCGGCGTAGGCACGAAGCAGCGACAGGTCGGTCCCGGAAAAGCGTCCGCTGGCGCTTCGGTGCTCGAGATAGAGAACGCCCCATATTCGCCCGCGTGACGCGATGGGCAGGCATGCCACGGACTTCAGCATCAACTGGTGGACCGACATGTAGTCCTGGACGCGGGCGTCGTGTGTCGCGTCGACCGTGACCACCGGGTCGCCGTCGATGAGCACCGTCTCGGCGATCGATCGGCTGAACGCCGCCGTCTGCTGGCCAAGCTCGGTCTGAGCGCCGCGAACCGTCTTTGCCTCGAGCGCTCCGCTTTCGTCTACGAGCAACACGAATCCGCGTTCCGCACTGCTTAGAGCCACCGCGCCGTCCGTGATGGCGCTCAGGAGCTTGTTCAGATCCCGTTCGCTGGCGAGCCGTCGCAGGCTCGCCAGCAAGGGTGCCAGTCCAGTGGCCACGGGAGCGCCGGCACTGGGCTTTTCGCGCTTTGAGGTTTTGCGGACTGCGCGCCGCTTGGCGTCGCACCAAAAGCCGGCGCGAAGCGGTGGCGGCAGCGAAGTCGCCATGTCGTCCCAGAGCTCGACTGCACGCACGGCTGCTTTGCGCATCTCCTCGGTCTCGTCGCGCGAGCGGTAGAGCGTGCTCAGGTCTGCCCAGGCTTCAGCGCAGAGGCGGACCGCACCCCGCTCGCGGGCGCGCTCGGCCACTCGAGTCAGCGTCCGGATCGAATCATCCTCCGATACGAGCGCCCGGAGGGCCGCAACGCCTAACGCTTCGACCTCGGTGTCTTGCTCAACCTGATCGAGAAGACGGAGCGCTTCTTCCCGGCGCCCCAGCTCGATGCTCGCCCGGGCTGCCAGTAGCAACGCGCGCGCAACGCGGCTCGGATCCGCTGTGCCTTCTAGTGCGTGACGAGAGACGAGTTCCCAGTCCCCACGCGAACGCGCCACGCGCGCGCGAACCATGGCCGAGCTGCTATGTCCAACCTCCGAGTCCGCGATCAATGCGAGCGCAGCGTCTTCGTTGCCGCAATAGGCCTGAAGCTCAGCGCGCGTGAGCTGGCGCGCGGAAACCAGGCCGGGCGCCTTGTCCCCCTCCCACATGAGCCGAAACGCCTCCCCCAGCTCACCGCGCTCAACCCGGCACCAGACCAAATCGGTTTCGGCGGCCTGCCGAACCCGACCGTCGCCAAGATCCCCTTCCGCGCCCTCTAGCGCAGCGCTGAGAGACTGGGTTAGCTCATCCAGGCTCAGTAAGGCACGCTCTGACACACCCCCAAAGGTAGCAGGTCTGTCTAGATGATTGTTACTCGGCGAGTAAATCGATGATCACGACGCCCCGGTCGGACTCCTCATCACACTCAGGTGCCTTCGAGCCCTCCGGAACCGGAAGGTGAAGCTCAATCTGAGGAATCGGCCGCTTGGCTTGCTCTTCTTCCTCGCGCTGGCGGATTTGGTCGATGATGAACCCTGGAAGCATGTGGACCCCTGCCTTTAACGTAGGCCAATCTACGGACCAGACCAATATAATAACGCCTTCCCGTGTGACAACGGCTGTGGCAAAAACAAGATCCTTAATGTCGTTTCTATACCGAAAACTCTATAATTTTCTATGGTTGACCCGCTGATGGGCGATCGGAGCGCGCCCGCCGGTGCACGGGATCTCCTTAGGAAATACGAGCTGCTTCCCAAGCGGTCGTTTTCGCAAAATTTCCTGATTGAGCCTGGCGCCACCGCCCAAATCGCCGACGCTACCGCGGCGCTGGGCCGCCAGGTCGTCGAGCTTGGACCAGGCCTCGGTGCCCTCACCCATGCGCTGCTCGAGCGGGGCTGCAACGTTCTTGGTGTCGAGCTCGACCGCGACATGGTGCGCGTGCTGCGCCATGAATTCGCCGATCAGGAGCGGTTGGAGCTTCGTCAGGCGGATGCTGCGAAGGTGGATTTCACCGAACATTCTAGCATTTGCGGCTCGAAGCTCGTCGTCACGGGAAATCTTCCGTATCAGGCAACGGGTGCAATCCTGCGCCGAGTCGTCGTGCACCGTGCCGTCCTCACCGGAGCGGTGTTGATGGTGCAGCGTGAAGTGCGAGACCGCCTGGTCGCCGAAGCCTCAACCAAACAGTACGGCGCTTTGACC
>JAFDFW010000361.1 GCA_019309605.1 Deltaproteobacteria bacterium
GAGCTTCGACTGGAAGACGACCGACTCGAGCTTTTGGAGCCGGTCGGCAAGGGGGGCCTTGCGATCCTCCTCGACGAAGAACGTCGCATCGGCCAAGCGCGCGCGAAGAACCCGATCGTTGCCTTTGGCAATAGTCTCTGGGGCCTGAGCGGTGTTGACCACATTGAGATACGACGGAAGCAGCGTGCCCCCTTCGGATGCGCGCAGGGCGAAATAGCGCTGATGGTCGCGCATCACCGAGACGACGACCGTGTCCGGGAGCTCGAGAAAGGACTCGTCGAAGCTTCCTGGCACGGTAAACGGTTCTTCAACGAGCGATACGCACTCATCGGCAAGGAACGCGTCCGGCTCGAGCACTCCGTTGAGTGATTTTGCGGAAGCCAGTAGGCCCTCCATCATGCGATCCTTGCGGCGCTTCAGATCAACGAGCACGTGCGCCTGTTCGAGGGCCGCTTCGTAGTTGCTGGCCTCGTCGAGGTCGAAGATCTGCGGGGCCAGGAAGCGATGGCCCCGCGTCGCACGGCCAGCCTGCACGCCTGCGAACTCGAAACCCACGACGTCCTTGCCAAGTAACGACACGACCCAGTGGATCGGCCGACCGAATGAGATCTCGCCGGGCCCCCAGCGCATGGACTTGGGAAACGTGATGCGCTGACAGACTTGCGGAAGGATCTCCGAGAGCACCGCGCCGGTTTGCTTGCCTGTTTCGTGTACCTGGACGCTGACGTAGTCACCCTTGCCGGTCGTCTGCTTGCGGAGGTCTTCCACGGCGACGCCGTGCTTCTTCGCGAAACCGGTCGCGGCCTTCTTTGGGGAGCCGTCCGCTTCGAACGCCGCGCTCCATGGCGGCCCCATGATGTTCTCGTCGCGATCGGGCTGAGTCGGCGCAAGCCCACGCAGTCGCAGCGCGAGCCTCCGCGGCGTCCCCATCGTGTGCACCTCGAGGGAGTCCGTGCCGAGCCGGGCCTGCCCCACCAGGTCGATGGCGCTTGCCTTCATCGAGCGCAGCGCGTGCGTCACGAACGACGCCGGCAGCTCCTCAGTCCCAATCTCCAGTAAAAACTCGGATGACATGGAGAGGCGTTGCTACCAGACCGGATCCAAGGGCGCAACGGGGCGAGGCCCCAAAACGCGCTATTGAGCCGCTGCCGCGGTCTTGAGGAGCGGGAAGCCGAGGGCTTCGCGTTGGGCATACCAGGACTCGGCGACCGCCCTAGCGATCAGCCTCACTCGGCCAATGTAGCGCTGCCGTTCGGTCACGCTGATCGCGCCCCGGGCATCGAGGACATTGAAGTAGTGGCTGCACTTGATGACCGCGTCATAGGCGGGCAGCGCGAGCCTTTCCAGGGGCTTGCGGTCAAACTGGAGGGCACCGCCCTTCCCCTTCTTGTCGCTGAGGCCCAGCAAGACGGCGACCTGTTTCTCGTACTCTTCGAAGATGTTCTTCTGAAGGTCGACGTCGGCCTGCTCGAAGTTGTAGGTGCTCCACTCCCACTCGGCGCGCTTGTAGATGTCGCCGTACCGGATGCCTGCGGCCCATTCCAAGTCGTACACATCGTCGACGTCTTGCAGGTACATCGCGATCCGCTCGAGGCCGTAGGTCAACTCGCCGCTGATCGGCTTGCAGTCGATGCCGCCACACTGCTGGAAGTAAGTGAACTGGCTGATTTCGAGGCCATCGAGCCACACCTGCCAACCAAGGCCCCATGCGCCGAGCGTGGGCGACTCCCAGTCATCCTCGATGAAGCGGATATCGTGGCGGTTTGGGTCGGTCCCGAGTACGCGCAGCGACTCGAGGTAGAGGTCTTGGATGTCGAGCGGCGACGGCTTGAGGATGACCTGGTACTGGTGGAACTGCTGCAGTCGATTTGGGTTTTCACCGTAGCGACCGTCGGTGGGGCGGCGACTTGGCTCGACGTACGCGACGTTCCACGGCTCGGGGCCGATAGCCCGCAAGAAGGTGTGTGGGTTGAAGGTCCCGGCTCCGACCTCGGAGTTGTACGGCTGCACGATGAGGCAACCGCGCTCGGCCCAGAATCGTTCGAGCGCGAGGATGATCTCTTGGAAGGTCATTCCTCGTCCTCGTCTTCGTCTTCGTCGACCCGGGCGTCGCCGTCTTCATCGTCGTCGTCAACCTCAGCGGCAGCTTCGGCCTCGGCAGCGGCAATGGCGGCTTCTTCTTCGGCGATGAGCTCCTCTTCCGCCTGTTCCATGGCCTCTGCTGCGGCGAGCTCTGCGGCCGCGATGTCGATCGACTCGCCGGTCTTCTGCTCGAACAAGGCCTTGTGCTCGTCGGTGAGGTCGCTGAACTCTTGAAGCGTGGGGAGGTCTTTTAAGCTGCTCAGGCCGAAGAACTCCAAGAACCCTGGCGTCGTGCCGTACACCAGGGGCCTGCCTGGCTCGTCCTTCCGCCCCAGGATCTTCACCAGCCCGCGGTCGGTCAGCATCTTGAGCGACGAACCGGAGTCCACGCCGCGCACGTCATCTACTTCGGGCCGGGTCATTGGTTGCCGATACGCAACGATGGCGAGCGTTTCAAGTTGGGCGCGCGTCAGGCGCATGGGCTTGGGCGCGACGAGGGTCTTGACGAAGTCGGCGCTCTCACGCGCGGAACGGAACTGGTACCCGCCCGCGACGTAGTAGAGGTGCACACCGCGGTGCTGGTAGTCGGCGACGAGCTCGTCGAGCAGAGGCTGCACCTCGGCAATGGTGGCGCGTGCAGCCCGGGCGAGCCTTTTCGGCGTCACCGGGCGGCCCGAGACGAAGATCAGGCTCTCGAGCACGTTCTTGAGCGTCTCGCCGCTTGGTGCGATTGGCGCTCCGGCCCCGTTCTCCGAGACACCGTTGTCGGTTTGCACATCTGTCTGGGTCATCGCTCTTGCTCGTCCTGGTTCCATCCGTAGGCCTCGGAGGTGCCGGCCGGCACGACCACCGATTCTCTTCGCTCCTCGCCCGGCACCACCCCTTCGCGGAGGCCGATTTCCGTGTCTACCACATCGCTCGTCGGCTGTTGCACGTCTGCGGGCACGATTGGATCGCCCGTCGCATCGAGGAGCGTGTATTCGAGATAGATCGGTTCTTCGTGGTCGGTCTGATAGATGCTCGCCAGCCGCATTTTCGCCATTTCGAGCAAGGCCAGGAAGGTGACCACGAGATCATACGAGGTGCTCACATCCTCGAAGAGCTCGTCGAAGCGGCACCGGCGGCGCTCGCGAAGCAAATCGACCAGCCCAGCGATGCGTTCCTGAATCGACATTCGTTCCGCGTCGACTTCGAGCGAGAACGTGGCGTTGACCCGGGCGGCGATCTTTTTGAGGGCGTCCATCAGCTTGAAGACGCTCACCTGTGCGAGTGGCGCCGGCCCATCCGCGGCCGGCGGAGGGGTGCCGCGCGAGAACACGTCTCGCCCGGCGATCGCCCGCTCGCCCAGATCTGCGGCGACGACTTTGTACTTTTGGTACTCGAGCAAACGCCGGATCAGCTCGGCGCGCGGGTCGAGCTCGTCGAGCTCTTCGTCCTCCTGATCCTCCGGCGGCCGAGGCAGGAGCATCTTGCTCTTGATGTGCGCCAGCGTCGCCGCCATCACCAGGTATTCCGAGGCGATGTCGAGGTTTAGATTCTCCATCAACCCGAGATATTCCAGGTATTTATCG
>JAFDFW010000039.1 GCA_019309605.1 Deltaproteobacteria bacterium
CACCATCGTCCCCATGTTCCACGCGCACAACGACACGCGGACCCCGGTCATCGCAAGCGCGTTCAATCTCGTCGTCTTCATCACCCTCAGTCTCGTCCTGATGGGCCCGATGCAGCACGCTGGCCTCGCGGCGGCAACGACCGCGGCGGCCGTCACCCAGCTCGTCGCGCTTCTTTGGCTCCTTCACCGGAGGTCGGGTGACCTCGGCATGGCGGAGGTCACCGCGAGCGCCCTGCGCATCCTCGCAGCCAGCGCGGTGATGGCTGGGGTCGTCTGGCTGGGCGCCGGTCTCGGCCGCTGGGACGCTGGCGGCAATGACCCACGCAACCTGGCCGTGTTCGTCACCACCGTCATCGCCGGTCTGCTCGCGTACCTTGCGGCCGCCGCGGCCCTGGGCTCGCCTGAGCTTCGCGACCTGAGGGCCGCCATCCGGCGCCGCGTACGTGCGTGAGTGGCCAAGGGCGCTACAACCCCGCCATGGACGTGCTCGAGGCAGAATTCGTTGCTGGAGCAACCGTGCTCGGACAGTTGCCGGCGCCGACCTTTGCCGAAGTCGCGTTCGCAGGACGTTCCAACGTCGGTAAGTCGAGCCTCATCAACAGCCTCCTGCGCCGAAAGAAGCTCGTACGCACCAGCAGCGCACCGGGCTGCACGCGCGCGATCAACATCTTTCGCGTGCGCCTCCGAACCGACGACAACGAGGCGCACCTCGACTTGGTGGACCTGCCTGGGTACGGCTACGCGCAGCGGAGCAAGGCCGAGCGCAAGTCATGGGGCCCGCTGATCGAGGGTTTCCTCAGCGAGCGACCCGGGCTGCGGGGCGCGGTCGTCATCGTCGACATTCGTCGCGGCGTCCAGGACGATGACCGGCAACTGCTCGAGTTCCTCGAAAGCGTCGGCGTCACGCCGATTCTGGTCGCCACCAAGATCGACAAGCTGCCCGCGAACAAGCGAAAGCCAGCGGTCGCGAAGCTCCAGCGGGAAGTCAGTCAGCGGCTGATCCCCTACAGCTCGGTCATCGGCGACGGGCGCGACGCCCTGTGGAACCGAATCTTGTCCGTCAGCAGCATCAACCGGCTGGACGCGCCCGCGGAACCCTGAGCTTCTACTCGGCCAGGTCGAGTTCTAAGGTCTCTCCCGGGTCGCGCAGACGCAGGTTCGACGGGTCGCCGAGCATCAACGCAGGATCTCCGGAGCTCCCCTCGTCGGGATCTGGCGAGGCTGTCAACGCCCCCGGCCCCATCATCCTCTCGACGAACTGTCGGACGTCCGCGCGCTTCTCGGGCGGCACCAGCTCGATCGCCGCGTCAACATTCTCGGTTGCGGCTTCATCCTCGCCCGCCCCTCGAAAGATGCGCGCCGCCTGCAAGCGTAACTGCCAGTTGTCCGGGTCGAGATCGACCGCGCGCTTCATCGAGGCCGCGGCGGCGGCAGGATCATCTTGAGCGAGATGGTACTGTGCCCAGACCGCCCACAGCATGGGCGTATTGGGGCTGAGCGACTCCGCAAGCTCGAGCTCCAGCCGGGCCCGTTCCGGATCTCCCAAGCCCATGTGGATCGTCGCCAGCACGAGATGCGCATGAGCATAGCGAGGCCAGATCTCGATGACCTCGTCGACGATGCGATTGGCCTCGCTGAACTGCGCATCGGCCGCGCCCTTCTGCCCGTTCATCTCGAGCGTCCCGGCTTGAGCGAGATAGAGTTGCGCCAAGTTGAGCTTGCGAGGCCCGTCGGCTCGGAGCTGCAGCGCTGCTTCGAACTCGGTCACCCCCTGTGCGATCCCGCCCGACTCGACGAGAATCGTGGCGTTCACCGCGCGCAACGAGGGTGACACCGGATCGAGCAGGAGTGCCGTCTCAACCATCGGCAGCGCCTTTTTCGCATCTCCTGAGCGCTTGAGGATGCGGATCGCCTCGGTCCCGAGCACCGCAGCCACGGCCTCGGTGTCGCGAAGCACGCGAACGGACGTAACCTTCACTTCCCCACGCCCCCCCCAGGCGTCGACGTACGCGGACGGCTGCTCCGACCCGCTCTCGTCGTAAACCGCTGTGATGAAGTATCCCAACACGCCGGATGGATCGGCAGGCGCGCGCGCTCCCTCGAACTCCCAGACCTCGGCAACCATGGCTTTCACCCCCCGCTGGCGAAGCAAAGCCGTCATCGCCGTGGCCGACTCGATCGGATAGAGCTTCACCCGCTCCTCGTGCGCGTCCATCATCGCCAGAGTCTGGTCGGCGATCATGACCTCGCGAGGGAGTGGCTGTTCGAGCGACCACGATGAGGACTCTCTGTGCATCCGCGCGGCGAGCTCGACGGCGCTTTCGGGCCAACCCTCGACGGCATCGGGAAGCATCATCATCGGCTCGTACGTGCCAACTTGAATCTCGTCGCGCTGCAGGTAGGCGGCGAGCTCCCGCGCCTCGAGCGGACGCAGCGGAGGCGTCTCCTCGAGCGCAACGGTCGTGGCCACGTACACCCCGTACCCGATTCCTGCGACGACGATCAGGAGGGCCGCGATGACCGCCCGCCGACGGCTCGCGCTGCTCCCGGGTGCGACCTCCTGCACCGGTTCGACAGCGCCCCTACGCATACACTGAGGGCAGCGCGGCTTGTCTCCCGCTTCTTCGGGAACGAACTCCTTGTCGCAGTGGGCACAGAAATACTTAGTGGACATGGCGCGCGAGCATACGGCTAGGGTGACGCCTCGTCGACCGGCGGGTCGGGCACGAATCCGCTGCCGTGGAACTGTGCAACCGCAAACCCACACTCCCTCGCGCGACCCTCCCGCCACTCCCGATCCCAAAGCTCGATGTCGCACTGCACGTCGCCCAGATCGATCTCGAGCCGTGGCTTGGCCTCAGTCGGACGCGCGCTCTCTGTCGAAGTCGACTGCAACGAGCAGCAGTCCAGTGCGCGGAGCGTCCCCACGAGCTTTGCGTACTCGACCTCCGAAACCGTGCGGTCGATGCTCATCCTCGTGCCGCCCGGTGTCCTCCGCATCACATTGAGCTTCCGACTTCCGTCGAGCGCAACCTGGATGCTGTCCCGATCAGAGCTCCTGCTGAGCACAGTCCACAAGACGACGAGCGTGTCCGGCGCCACCTTGGGCAACTCGACCTCTTGTTTCGGCTCGTTCCTCGTGCAGCCGCACAGCAGCACAGTCGCGCAAACCAACGCTCTCCACATCCCGCGCACTAGATCACGCCCGCCAGCCAAAGTCCACCACGTGCGCCCAACATCCCCGGAGCCATACTCCCCACCGATGCCCGAAGAGCTCGACTGCCTAACCTGCGGCGCCTGCTGCCGAACCGGAACCGACGGCCGGCTCTTGATCCCGCCACAGGATTTGGTGCGCTGGCGCAAAACAGGCCGAGACGACATCGCGGACGCGGTGCAGCCAGGACATTTCGGCATGCTCGGCTTTGCGACACGAGCAGACGGCTCGTGCGTACATCTGGGAACGCCGAAAAGCCCGAACGCGTGCCGAATTTACGAGCTCCGAGGAACGACGTGTCGGGAGTTCGAGCGCGGAAGCCCGCAGTGCCTGGAATTCCGGAGGGACGCGGGCACATGACACTGACGCTGTACTCTACTCGCTGAACAGGTTCTCGACGTCGGCCTTCGTGAGGCCCTTGAGGGGGCTGCCCTCTGTGGAGAGGACGTTGCTTACTAGCTCTCTCTTCTTTGCGGAGAGTTCTAGGATCTTTTCCTCTACTGTGCCGGCGGCGATGAGTTTGTAGACGTTGACGTTCTTCGTTTGGCCGATGCGGTGGGCTCGGTCGGTGGCCTGGTCTTCGACGGCGGGGTTCCACCAAGGGTCGAAGTGGACGACGGTGTCGGCGCCGGTGAGGTTGAGTCCTGTGCCACCCGCCTTGAGGGAGATCAGGAAGACCGGGACGCTCGTGTCCTCGTTGAAGTGATCGACCCGCTCGATGCGGTCCTTCGTGGAGCCGTCGAGGTATTCGTATTGGACGCCGTCGGTGTCGAGGGCGGCGCGGATGTGGTTGAGCATCTCGACAAACTGGCTGAAGACCAGCACGCGGTGGTTCCCGTCGATGGCCTCGTCGATGATCTCGCGAAGCGCGCCGAGCTTGCCACTGTCGTCCGCGTCGAAGTCCGTATCGGGCAGCTTCATCAGCCTGGGGTCACATGCGACCTGCCGCAAGCGGGTGAGCGCGGCGAGGATCTGAATCTGCGCTTTGCTCACGCCCTTCTTCTCGACCTCGCTGAGGACGCTCTTGCGCACCTGGCCCAGGACCTGCTTGTAGAGCGCGGACTGCTCCTCGGCGAGCGGCACGATCATCTCCTGCTCGATCTTGTCGGGCAGATCCGCAGCGACGTCGCGCTTCAGACGCCGCATGACGAAGGGCTTGATCGTCCCCCGCAATCGCTGGGCGGTGTCCATGTCGCCACGGTCGATCGGCCGCGCAATCCGCTCCTCGAACGTCTTGAGCGTCCCGAGCAGCCCGGGCGACACGAAGTCGAAGATGCTCCAGAGCTCGCTGAGGCGGTTCTCGATCGGCGTGCCTGTCAGCGCGAGCCTTCGCTCGCTGCTCAGCTTTTTAGCTGAGCGCGCCGTCTGGCTCATCGGATTCTTGATGTGCTGTGCCTCGTCCAAGATCACGTAGCGAAGGTCGAGCGCTTGCAGCAGCTCCTCGTCACGGCGAAGCAACGCGTAGCTGGTAATCATTACGTCGGCCTTTTCGAGCTCGGGTGCCCGCTGACTACGATTTGGCCCCTGCCACACCACTGTCTTGAGCCCCGGCGCGAACTTGGCGATCTCTCGTTCCCAGTTGGGTACCACCGAGGTCGGCGCGACCACGAGGTTGAGCTTGCGCTTGTACTTGCTCTTGGCCCACAAAAGCAGCGCAATCGCCTGGACCGTCTTACCGAGGCCCATGTCGTCGGCGAGAATGCCACCGGTGTTGAGCTCATGGAGAAAGACGAGCCACGAGAAGCCGTCTTTTTGGTAGGGACGCAGATCGGCTTTGAGCGTTCGCGGCTTGGCGACGCTGGGGATCTCGTCGATGTCTTCGATCTTCGCGAACAGCGTCTTGGCCGATGCCGATACCTTGGCGTTCTGGACCATCTTCAAGAGGTCTTGCACGCGCCCCGCCTGCGAGAGCGGAAGCTTGTCCTTCATACCCGCGGTTGCGTAGATCTCGGCCATCCGCGTGAGCACATCGCCCACCTTCTCGGGATCGATCGGCGCGTAGGAACCGTCCTCGAGCTGAACCAGCCGTCGCCCGTGCTCGAGGCAAGCCCGAAGCTCCTCTTCGCGCACGACAGCGCCGCCCGATTCGAACTTCATGTCGAGGTTGAGCCAATCGACGCCGCTCGACACGCGCATTTGCGGCGTCACGGATTCTTCGCGGATGGTGACATCCACCAAATCATCGGGAATGAAACGGTCCCAGTCTTCCGGGAGCTCGCCGATCCCGTTCGTCCAAAACGCGATTGCCTCGTCGCCGGAAGCCACGAGCTCTTCGCCGGACTCCGACACCTCGAAATTCTGGTTGAGCAGGGCCTGAACGCCGGCCATCTCCGCGCCGACATCACGCCGCACGACCCTCGGCCGCCCCTTGCCACTCTTCGGAGGCAGGAACGCCAGCGGTGAGGGGAAATCGTCCGGCGGAACGTCGAACTCCTGATCTTCGTAACGCACGTAAAGCCGAACGCGCGCATCGATGAGGTCGCCATTGGCCTTGAGTTCGAAGCGCGGCTTCTGGTCGACCAGGTCGGCAACCGAGCTCAAATCTGGCAGCTCGGCACCAAGCAACGCGGCGACCCGAGGAATCGACTCGCCGAGCAACTCCGGAAGGTCGTCGTGCGACTGCACCATCGCCGGCGAGCGGTAAAGCCTTTGAAGCCAAGCCGGGGTAACCAGCTCGCTGACAGGCCGCGCCACACCTTCGGTGGTGTCGATCTGCCAACCGGGCGTCCCCTCGAACCAGGCGCCGCTCGACAGCGCGAATCGCCGCTTGTTGCTCTCGAGATAGAACACGATGCGCACACGCAGGCTGTCGCCGCTGGCGGGGTCGAGCTCGATCCGGGGCTTCAGCGCCTCGTTCGCAAACCGCAATTCCATCGACGCTGGCTCGAGCAGCACGCGCCGGTCACTGAGCATTTCCACCACCTCAGCCGCATCTTCGCCACGAAGCTCGGCCGTCGTGGGCTGCCCACGGTTCATATTCCGGGCGAGCGCTCGAAAAAGCGGTCGCTCGTCGATCGACACCATGTTGAACGCGCCGAGCGCGTCATTGATTGGCACCGCGCTCCGCGTACCCGCAAGCACCGGCGTGACGGTGATCGAAGCGGGACGAACGGTCATGCGGTATTCGAACTCGAGCGGCTTCGGAAGCGCCTCGGCGGGCAGCCAAGCGTCCATCGGCCCTCGTGCCTCTCCACGCCGAGCCTGAAGCTCGCGGGGTGACAGAACGTCGAGTGCGCTCCCCTCACCGCCAGCGCCGCGCCGACGACGGCGAGACCGCCGCCTCTTGCCGCCGACAGAAACCGTCCCGGGAACGTGCACCGGCTCGGTCTTCTTCTTCTTTTTGGTCTGCTGCTGTTGCGGACCCTTTGCGCGTGGCGGCCGCACCTCGTCGCGCAACGCCACCATCACGGCTGCCACATGCTTGCAGTGACCCGTCGGCCCACGCCAACCCGGACACGTGCAGCTCGACTCCCAGGTGTCGCCGTCCTCGCTGTACGTCACCTTCGTGCGGTACGGCTCGTCGGCCGTGCGCACCGAGATCGCCCCGCTGGCGGAATGCTCTTCCTCTGCGAGGCCCTCGACCGCCTTGCGCCGCGCATACAGGCGCCCGCGCAAGAATGCGTTGCCGCCCGTGACGCGTTGAATCGCCCGGTCGCTCATCGAAGCGAGCTTCTTGGCCACCGAGGTGGTCGGTTCACGCCACGTGGGCGCTTCTTCCACCGGCGCACTCGGCGCGGCTTCTTCTTCTACCGTTTCTTGGAGAGCAGTTTCGGCCATTGAATGAGGACTGTGATCAGCCTGAATGGTCTGTGGTTGGAGCCGGGCGGGACCTACACGGGACTACGCGCGTTGCGTCTTTCCCCTCGCGGCGTCGTTGCTCGTTCTACCGTGGAACCCCGGTGTAGGCCGCAACCGCCGCTAGATCGTGATCTTACACACCCCACGGAAGACTGCAACTCCCTGCAGCCCTCCGGGCGGGAAACCGGCTAGTCGGAGGCGCGGACGAGGGCCTCAGGCAACAGGAGCGAGGGCTTCCCCGTCGAAAACACCCACAGCTGATGGGCCGCGCGCGTGGCGGCGATGTGGAGCAGGTGCCGGGTCTCGTTGTCGATCGGGAACGTCGAGCGGTTGCACTCGACGACGACCACGTAGTCGAACTCGAGGCCTTTGACCTGACGCACATCGGTCACATCGACCCCCGGCCGGAATGGAAAGTCCTGCTCAGCGATCCGCCGAAGATTCGGCACCTCTCCGTGGCGGAGGCCCTTATAATAGATGTCGGCCTGCTCGGGATAGCGGGCGATGACCACGACCGAAGAGAGCGGCTCCGAGCTCACGAGGTTCCGAAGTGCCTCGGAAAGGAAGCCCACGGCCTCACCGCTGCCCCCAAACTGGAAGAGTTCGACCGGGGCGCCGTAGCGGATGGCCTCCCCCGAGACTTCGTTGCGCAGCGGCCCGAGGACATCGGTTGCGAAGTCGAGGATCTCGTGGGTCGAGCGGTAGCTCAACTTGAGCGGTTCGATCTCGATGTGGTCGAGATGAAGCTCTTCGAGCACATGGCGCCAGTCCGAGAAACCGTTGTCGAGATGGAGCTTCTGAGCGATGTCGCCGGCGAGCGTCACGCTCTGTTGTTCGGTCGCCGTGTCGAGCACGACCGCCAACTCGACGGGGCTCATGTCCTGCGCCTCATCGACGAAAATATGCTCGTACTCGAGCGCCGCACGCCGCCCCGAAAGCGGACCACGGAGCGTTTGGAAAAGTCGAAGCAAAAGCGCGTCGTCCTCGCGGTCGAGCGCTGCCGGCTCGTCCTCATCCACGCCGTCCACGCCCACGCTGTGCGCGTGCGGCTCGTCGTCTTCCTCGATCGCCTCTTCGTAGGCCATCAAGGCGCGGGTCGAATGCCGGCTACACCAGGAGTGCGCCCACTCGATCTGCTTGTCGCTCAGAGCGTCGGGTGCCCAGCGAGCAAACGTGTCGATGAGACGCTTGTGATCGGTCACGAGATCCGCCCACGCCGTCACGACGTCCTGGGTTCGGGACGACCAACGGTTGCAAATGCGCCCCACCGCATGCCGGATGCCGATCGGCACTTGCTGCCCATCGCCGTCGCGGTCCTGGAGCCACTGCGCAAGGACCTCGAGCCTCACACCGAGAGGCTCGGCGGCCGTGCCTCGCCACAGCCGCTCCACCTGTGCGCCGCCCTCGTTTTTCTTGGTTTCTTCTGCGATTTCCGCCTCGATCCGATCGGCCAGGTCGGCCACGTACCGATCGATCGCGCGCAGCATCGCCGGATGCTTTTTCATCCGGATCACATGCGTTGGCGTGTCCTCCACGTAGCGTGTGGTGAGCTTCGGAATGTGACGGCGCCGCTGCTGCTCGGCCCAGCGCTCGAAGGTCTGAACCGGCATGTCAGTGACGCCAAGGGCCGGCAGGACGCGCGAGATGTACCGCACCAGCGCGTCGTTGAAGACGATGACCAGCATCTGATCCGAACGAAACCGCTGCGGGTCCTGGAATGCGAGGTACGCGAGGCGATGAAGTCCAATCGTGGTCTTGCCGCTACCCGCGCCACCTTGAATGACGACGAGGCCTGACGTGGGCTGACTGATCAGATCGAACTGCCGCGGGTCGATGAGCGCGGTGATCTCCGAGAGATGCTTGTCCTCCCGCAGATCCTCGTCACCGATCCCGAGCTGGCCAGGCCGATGATGCGACTCGGGGCGCATCGCCGCGCCCTGCCCGCCCGAAAGCTTCGTCGCCAGATCGGCCACGCGCCGCCACATGTCGTCGCGCGAGCGCCGGAAGGTTCCTTGCGGGGTGCCAATGCGGCGCAGCTTGCCGGTCGTGATCGACAGGTTGCGGCGGACGAGCACTTCCCCCTCGACCTCGCGGTCTCCGAAGATCTCGTCGTAATCGTCGCCTTCTTCGTAGCGGTAGTACACCCGGCTCACCGGCGCGTCCCGCCAATCGACGATGCGGACGCCGGTCTTGGGATCGAGGAACGTGCTGCGGCCGATCAAGATCTCGCGCTTGCGGCCTTCCTCCTCGAGAATCATCCGGCCGAAGTACGGCGACGCCGGGTCGACAACGCCCTCGGTCACCTGGGCTCGACGCTGTGCCACCTGCTGCAACCGCTCCATCTCCTCGACCAGCGGCGGGATGTCCTCGAGCCTCGCCTCACCAATCTGGTCACGGAGCGCGATCAACTCGGCGTCGTAGTCGATGAGGCGACCGCGGTGCCTCGGACGCCTCGCTTGAGCGGTTCGCTGCACGCGGGCCAGGACTTTCTCCTCCTGAGCGACGGTTTCGTCCATCTCCGCATCTGTGCGGGGCGCTTCCGCTTCGGGGCGTGGATTGAGCTCAGCCTGCTTCATTTTGCGTGTATCAAGGACGAATCAAGTCCCGTTTAGGCGAATTCGGGGACGAGTAGCACGATTCGCGCGCGTCTCCAAGCACGAACGGAAAGCGTAATGCTTTGGCGTAGATGCGTCAGCCTAGGGGCTTGAGCAGGATCTTGGATCGACGGCCTTGGTCGTAGGCCGAGCGGCGGGCTTCGGGCAGGTCGCTCAGCTCGCAATTCTCGAAACCACGCTCCCGAAACCAGTGCGAAGTCTGCGTCGTGAGGACGAACAACCCGCGCAAGCGCTGAGCATCGCATTGCCGCTCGAGGTACTGCAGAAGCTGATCGCCTCGGCCGGACGTTCGGTAGTCCGGATGCACGACCAGACAGGCCAGCTCGGCAATCGAGTCCTCGGGATAGAGGTACAGCGCCGCGCACGCGACGACCATCCCGTCACGCTCGATCACGGTAAACCGGTCGAAGTCGTTTTCGAGCATCTCCTGGGAGCGGCGCACCAAGATGCCCTGCTCTTCGAGCGGCTCGATCAGCGCGAGGATGCCGCCGATGTCGCCTTGAGCAGCGGACCGCACGCCTTCAAACGCCTCGGAAGTCACCATCGTGCCCACACCATCGCGGGTAAAAAGCTCGCGGAGGAGTGAACCGTCACTTTGCCGTGCGACCAGATGCGCACGCGGTACCCCGCCTCGGCACGCCTGAACCGCGGCAGCCAAATGACGCTCCACATGGTGACCCAGGTCGCGGCCCGAACGGAGGGTCTGCTCGGCCTC
>JAFDFW010000040.1 GCA_019309605.1 Deltaproteobacteria bacterium
CGCAACGCATCCCCGTTCTCACTCGGCTCTATCGCGATGCAGGCGCCTATCGCGATGCGCTCCTCGTCGCGCGGCGGCGCATGGCTTATCTCCATAGTGACCCGGCCCGGCACCGCTGGTGGTGGGACGCCGCGTATCCCATGCCTTGGCGTTCGATCATCGATGAGCACCGCGGCGAGCTTCCGCGTGCTTTGGTGTATGCGACCATGCGTCAGGAGAGCGGCTTTCGTCCCGAGGTGGTCAGCCGGGCTGGCGCGATCGGCTTGATGCAACTGATGCCAGAGGTTGCGACGAAGCTCGCTGGCAAGTCGGTTACTCGGTACATGCTCCGCGTACCCGAAACCAACATTGCGCTCGGGCTTGAAGAGATGGCTGCGCTCGCCGCGGAGTTCGATGACGTCTACCCGCTGAGCATCGCCGCGTACAACGCGGGCAAGAGCCGAGTTAAGCGTTGGCTGAAAGAGAGCAGAAGGATGGAGCTCGACCGTTTCGTCGAGCGGATCCCATTCAACGAGACGCGCAACTACGTACGGCGTGTAACCACGCATTACGCGCGATACTCGTATTTGGACGATCCCGAATCGGGCTGGCCCGAGTTACCCGCGGTCGTTAACCCCTGATTTGCTCCCCTTCATCGGTTCGATAGACTGTCTTGAACGATTTGGGTTGCCCGCGATCGGGTCGAAGGCCAATAGATGGTCCGATCAATTGCGGTCTTCCGCGGAGCGTGTGAACACGAATGAACTTTATTGCTGCAGGGCTCTCCGACGTCGGACTTCAGCGAGAGCACAACGAAGATAGCTACTGCATTTTGTCAGAACATCGCCTGTTCGTGGTCGCCGATGGGATGGGCGGCCATCGCGCCGGCGACGTCGCCAGCCACATGGCAACGACGGAGATGACGGCCTTCTTCGACGCGACCAGCGTCGACGGGGACGGCATCAAATGGCCGGACGAGGACGACTCGCGCTTGACGCCCGAGCAGAGCCGCTTGGTGTCCGCGGTGAAACTCGCGAACCAACGAATCTTCCAAGCCTCGGTTGGCGACCGTTCGGTTCAAGGGATGGGCACTACGGTCGTTGGCGCTCTTTTCAACCGGGACGACCGCAAGATGCACATCGCGCACGTCGGCGACAGCCGGGCCTATCGCGTTCGCGCGGGCGAGATCACGCAGCTCACCCGCGACCACTCCTTGTTGAACGACTACTTGCTCGTTATGCCGAATCTGACCCATGTCCAGAAGGAGCGTCTTCCGAGCAACGTGATCACACGCGCGCTCGGGATGCAGGATGCTGTTGCCGTCGATCTGTTCTTCGAAAACGTCGAGCCTGGTGATGTCTACATGCTGTGTTCGGATGGCCTCAATGGGATGGTGAGCGACGATCGCATCCTCGCCATCCTTCACGACGCCGGCGCAGACGTGGAGACAGGGGCCAAGGCCCTGGTTGCCCAAGCCAACGCGAATGGCGGTGAGGACAACACCACCGTCGTCGTCGTTCGAATCACCGAGTAGCCATGCCGAAGAGTCTCGCGATTCAGCAGCTCCTCGACTGTCCGGAAAAGGACTTCTGGGTGCGAATCTTCGGAAGCGAAGATTTCAACCAGTACTTGTACGAGGGACTCGGCTACGAGTACGAGCTCCAGGAGTGGAACCGGGAAACCGGCTACCGGCGCGCCAAGATCTGGCCCACGCAACAGATGCCGAGAGCCGTTGCGAGGGTTCTTGGCGAGCGGTTCAGCTACATCGAAGAGGGAACGTTCGACGCCGAAGCCGGGCGCTACGACTTTCATGTCATCACATCCGCTGTGACCGACCGCATCCGAGCCAAAGGCGCAGTCACGGTCGAGGCGGTTTCAGCTCACCAGTGCGAGCGGCGTGTGACTCTCGAGATCGCCGCCGACGTGCTCGGCCTTGGGCGTCTCATCGAGGCATACTTCGTGGCTACGACACGCGAGCAATATGCCAAAAACGCGGCGCTCGTGAACGAGTATCTGGCCGGCCTTCACTAGTGGCCCGCGGGTCGTCCGCCCTTGCGCGGGTCGCTCGCCGCGTGAAGGCGGCGTTCTGGCGAGCGTTCGATCTGGATCGCTTGAACGTTGGCGATATTGCGAATCGGCTCGATCAGGTGACCGCGGGCGCGAAGCGCGTCTTGAAGCGTCGCACCCAGCGGGGCGACTGTCTCCACACGGAGGCCTTCAGGCACGCCTTGGTGGTGAACGCGCGGAGCCGCCACAGCCTCGCCGGCGCTCATGCCGTGCAACAAAACATTCATCGCGACCTGCTGCGTTGCGGTCACGATTCGGCTTCCGCCCGAAGCTCCCACGCACAAGGCGGGCTTGCCGTCCTCGAGCACGATCGTGGGTGACATCGTCGACACTGGACGCTTCCAGGGCCCTGGCAGATTCCGGGCGCCTCCGACCAGCCCGAAGGCGTTGGCCTTGCCGATGCCGCTTGCGAAGTCGTCCATTTCGTCGTTCATGACGATTCCTCCACCGGTGAACCGCGCCCCAAACGGAAGGTTCACGGTGGTGGTGACCGAAGCGACGTTGCCCTCCGCGTCGACGACGCAAAGGTGCGAAGTCCCTGCATTGTCGGGCGCCGTGACCACGGACTGGGTCCACTCGACTGGGAAGTCATAATCGGCGCTCCGATGGGCTTTGTCATCGCCCGCGAGGCGAGCGCGCTTGGCGATGCGGGATTCGGCCATCATCTTCTCGAGCGGCAGGATCACTTGGTCCGGGTCGCCGAAGTAGCGCTGACGATCGAGGAACGGCCCCTTCCAGGATTCGACCATCGCGTGTAGGAGCGTTGCGCCATAAGTTGGCTCGGGTCCGGCGACCTGTTCCAGGATCGACAGGCTTTGAATCATCGTGAAACCGCCTGCGCTCGGAGGGGGCGCCGTTACCCAGCGATATCCGAACGCGGCAGTGTCGAGCGGCTCGCGCTCCCGTACACGGTACGCGTAGAGATCCTGCAGGGTCATGATGCCGCCATGCTTCCGAACGGCAGTCACCATTTCCTGGCCGATGACACCTCCGTAAATGACCGCGGCGCCCTTCTCGGCAAACGCGCGCAGCACGCGCGCCAAGCTCGGACGGCGCAGGGTCGCGCCGGGCCGGAGGTCCCACTTCGCCATCACCGGGTCCTTGCGAAGTTGAACCTCGAATGCGCTTCCCATCGCGGCGAGGGCGTCGCTCACCGTGAAGCCTTCCTCGGCTAACCGAAGGGCCGGCGCGACGACCTCGCGCAGGGAAAGCTTCCCGAAGCGCGTGACCAGCGCTTCGATTCCGGCGGGTTCTCCGGGCACGCCCGCTGCGAGGCCACCCAACTGAGAACGAGAGCTCGCTGGGCCCTCTGGCCGCTCTCCCTCAGCCTCGAACATGGTCCGAGTCGCGGCACGTGGCGCGCGCTCGCGGAAGTCGAGGAAGGTCAGCGAGCCATCCTTGGCGCAGTAGTAGAGCGCAAACCCTCCGCCCCCGAGGCCGCTGCTTGCTGGATTGACGACGCCGAGGGCCAGCATCGTGGCTGCAGCCGCGTCAGCCGCGTTGCCCCCGGCAGCCAGAATCTCGGCGCCGGCCTTCGAGGCTTCTTCGTGGTCGGCAGCGACCGCGTCCCGTGTAAATGCCGCCGCATGCTCCGGCCCGGGGGGCGGGGAGGCAGGGACCGAGGGCGGGGAGGCAGGGACCGAGGGCGGGGAGGCAGGGACCGAGGGCGGGGAGGCAGGGACCGAGGGCGGGGAAGCAGGGACAGTGGTTGGGTATCCACTGATCAGGCCGGCGATCAAGAACGCCGAAACACACGACAAGACCACCGAAAACCGCTGCTTCATGGCTCGCACCTTGCCTCCAAAGCGGCTCGGATGCTACCGCAGAGCCTCATGCGTTTCGTGTTCGTGATGGACCCCGTGTCGACGGTCATTGTCGACGAAGACACGAGCTTCGCCCTGATGCTAGAGGCACAGGCTCGCGGCCACCGCGTCGATCATTGCTTGCCCAGCGATGTAGGGCTTCGCGGCCGCCGGGTCGTTGCGCGGGTTCGCCAGGCTTCGATGCAGCTCGACGACGAAGAGCCGATCACCTTGGGAGAGCCGGAAGACATCGATTTGGTCGATGTTGATGCGGTGTTCATTCGCAAAGATCCGCCCTTCGCCGATGCCTATTTGTGGCTGACGCTGGTTTTGGACCACCTCGAAGGCAGCACGCTGGTGGTGAACAACCCGCGCGGTTTACGCGAAGCTAACGAGAAGCTCTACGCGCATCACTTTCCGGAGATCGTGCCGCCTACGATCATGACGAGTCACAAGGATGAGATCGAGCGCTTCTTGAGCGACGTGGGCGGCAAGGCAGTGATCAAGCCGATCGACGGCCACGGCGGTGAAAGCGTGTTTCTGCTCACTCAAGGAGACACCAACCTCAATGCCTTGATCGAGTCCGTTACTCACCTGGGTGCGCGCAATGCGATCGTCCAGGCGCTCATTCCCGAGGTGTACGACGAGGGGGACAAGCGAATCCTTCTGGTGGACGGCGAGCTTCTAGGCGTCGTCGGACGCGTCCCCCGCAAGGGCGATCTTCGGAGCAACGTGCATGTCGGCGGCTCGGCGGCGCCGGCGGAGCTTGCCGAGGCAGACCGGAAGATCATCGAAACGATCGGTCCCCGCTTGGTCGCGGATCAGCTCTTCTTCGTCGGCCTCGACGTCATTGGGGGCAAACTCATCGAAGTGAACGTCACCAGCCCGACCTTGCTCCAGCAGATGTCACGCCTCTGCGGAGAGAATCTCTCTGCCAGGGTGATCGAGAGGCTCGAAGAGAAGGTCCGGGGCTACCCGGGATAGGCGCAGGGGAGCCTCCGGGCTCAGCTCGAGCCGATTCGCACTGCAGCGGACGCCCCGGCGCCGGCGACTGCTCCGATCGCCGCGGCAACGAAGAACGACACGGCGGCGCTCATGAGATCTAGCCCGTCGAGGACCAGTCCGGTCATGCCGAAGAACGAGACGAAGAACGTCCAGAACCGACGCGACCGCACGGTTCGCACGAAGAAATCCCCGCCCGCAACGCCATCGAGCTGACCGAACTGACTCGGTCTCGTCGTGTCGTCGTGGGCCCGGGTTTGGTCGTCGGCGTCGGCACGTTTCGCGCTCAAGAAGAGCGAAGCGCCTAGCAGCACAGCTCCGAGCACCAGCGACAAGATGTAGACATTGATCAGCATTTGGCGCGTCCTCCAGTCAACAGGTTTGCACACCTGTTGCACCCCACGAGACATCGATAGGATGAAGCCCCTCGTCTTTGCAAGCCAGTTCGAAGCTTTTTGCGGCATCCGGATCGAGGAAGAAGGCGATGGCAACGTCGCCTCCGCCCGCCCCGCATGGCTTGGCGCTCCCAGAAAACCGGGCCGCAAGCTCGGCCGCGCGTTCGAGCCGGGTGTCGAGAATCGCGGCGCCGGAGGCAGTCCCGAGCGCGCCCATCGCCGTCCCATAGGAGCCCGCCTCGACGATGACCTCAGCAGCCTTGCCGGCCTCGAAGGCCGATGCGAATCGGACTGAAAGCTCCGAGAGCCGCCCCATGTGCTCGCGGTACGTGTCGGGATCGTCGCGCCGAAGTCGCTGTACCTTCCCGACGAGTTCGCTGGTTCGCGCGGCGTGTCCCGTCCATACCAGGCAGATCGTGAGGCTGCTCGGACGCTCTAGAGGTCGCGTCTCGATCGCGTCTTCGGTTCGCGCGAATCGCAGAAAGCCGCCAAACGTTGACGCCGCAACATCTACCCCGCTCCCTTGTGGCGCGATCGAGGCGTGGCCTTCGAGGGCGAGTGAGAACACGCGTTGCAAGACCTCCGAGTCAGCGAGGTCGCGCCCGTGCGTTGAGAAGCTCGCGCCCGCCGTCGCCACAGCCGCTGCTGCCGACGAGCCGAGCCCGAGCTTGACACCATCCTGCTGGAGGCCCTTCACGTCCAGGCTCAACGCACGAGGCAGTGGCCCGAGCTCAGCTTCCGCAAGCCGAAGCGTGGTTTCGACTTCGGGAGGCATGGGCCGGGGGTGGTCGGACCATGCGACCGAGACCCGCCGGTCGACGGCAGCGACCACTGCTGGTGCACCTTCGAGCACCGCGTACTCGCCACACAGCAGCGCCTTCCCCGGCGAGCTCGCGCCGATCGGCGTCACCGATGCACCTCGACATCGTATCCTGGCTTGGCCACCCAACTTCGCGTGACGCCCGGCGTTCGATCGAGCGCTTGGCGGACTCGGGTTGCGTCGCCGGCCCCACAGAGCGCCTTGACGTGCGGTCCGGCGTCCATCGTCGCCCACACCGAGACGCCGCGCTCGCGTAGGCCACGAACCGTGGCAAGGGCGGCGAGTGTTGCGGGCGCCCAGTAGAGGATCGACGGGTCCGACGTGATCGCGCAGCAGTGAAAGGCGAGCGTGCTCTGCTCCATCGCAGCACCCAGCGTGTCGAGGTCGCGCTCCTTCACCGCGCGTTTGATCTTCCGCGACCATTTGGGCGCTTGTTCCAGCCACGCTTGATAATAGGGCGATGTCTTTCGTGAGCGCTCCATCCCCTCGGTGGAGCCCACTTTCTTCTTTCCGGGCTCGGTCGCCGCGACCACGAGGCGGACATTCCAATGTTCGGGAGGCGCTATCGGTCGCGCGGCCAAGTCGATATCACCGCGACTGCCCGCGGGGAGCTCGACGAACCCGCCATAGATCGACCGAGCCGCCGAGGCGCTGGACGCCCGAGCCAGTGCGCTGAGCCGGCGGGCGTTGAAGCGAAGCCCTGCCGCTGCCGAAGCCGATGCAGCCAGGGCGGCGAAACCGGACGCACTCGACGCGAGGCCCGCAGCGGTGGGAAAGTGATTGTGACTGTTGACGTGCGCTTTCAGACGCAATTGTGCTTCTCGTCGAACGCGGTCGAGCATGGCGACGACTCGCTCTGCTTCCGCCGCGGTGGCCCGGCGGCCGTCGAGCCTCACGACATCGGACCCGAGCCCACGGTCGAACCGAACTCGCGTTTCGGTCACCAGTTGATCCAGCGTCAGTGAGATACTGGGAACGGCCGGAACGTTCCGCTTCACGTCGGCCTTCCCCCAGTATTTGGCGAGCGCGATGTTCGCACAGGCGCGGGCACTTGCTTCCATGGAGCGATCGGTCACGCGCTCACCTCCGCGACGAACGAACCTCGTCCGAGCAAGTCACGCAACCGCAGCGCTTCATCATGCTTCGGGGCCAGTGCGAACATGCAGCCTCCACCACCAGCGCCGGTCATCTTGGCGCCTAGCGCTCCCGCTCGTCGCGCGGTTTGGCACATCTCGTCCAACTTGGTCGTGCAGAGCATCAACGAGCTGAGGATCGTGTGATTGAGGTCCAGCAGTTGACCGAGGGCGACGTGGTCGCCGGCCTCGATGGCCAGCTTGGCATTACGCACCAGCACCTCGATGCCTTCGAGCGCTTTGTTCACGCGCTTTGGGTCGTTCTCGAGCTGCCTGCCAACAGACGCGACCATCTCTTTCGTGCTCGATGGCTCACCACTGTATCCGATCACCAAGTGCAAGGGCTTATTCGAGTGCAACGGTCGAAGTGCATCGCCCTTGCGATAGAGCGCAACACCTCCCACCGCTGACATCGTGTTGTCGATCCCCGACGGGTTTCCGTGAAAGACTTTCTCCCAGGCGAGCGCGGCCGTCGCGAGATCCGTTCGCGACCGCTCGAGCCCGAGGGCCTCGTCGATCGCGTCCAGAACCGCTACGCCGATTGCTGCGGAGCAGCCAAGACCTGCGCCGGCCGGGAGATCGACATCGACGTTCACCTCGAGTGAAGGGCGAGACGGATACATCGCGAGCGCTACCGCGAAGGCGCGTTCGAGCGGCTCGTCTCCGTCGAGATCGGGCGCGAGCGACAGGTCCCACGGCGAGAGCCTCAAGAGGTCGCGCTCGGACGTCTCTGCTTCGGCGGTGACGCCCCGTTCGATGCCGACAGCGATCGCCGGGCAACCGTGAACGACGGCATGCTCACCGAGCAAGATGACCTTGCCTCTTCCGAAGCCCATCAGGAGCCTCGGTCCGTAAGCCGCCTCGTCACTTCCTCCAGTATTTGCTTGGCCTGGTCGTCGAATGGGCTGGCGGCCAGCGCGCTCCGCGCTTCGTCGGCTAAGACGCCAAGCCGCGTCCCGACCTTGCCTTTGGCAGCAGACAAAACCTCGGTCGCGGCGCAGACCTCGTCATCGGTTGCGTCCGCGCGTCCCCAGACGCGTCCCAGCATCGTTCGCTCGGCCTCGCTCGGGCCCAGCCGACGAAATGCGGCGACGACGGCATTGTGCTTTCCGTGACGCAGGTCGTCACCGGGCTTTCCCGTTTGTTGAACGTTGCCGAACGTTCCGAGGAGGTCATCCCGTAGCTGAAACGCAACTCCAAGCGGCGCTGCCCAAGCGCGGAGCGATTGCATGCTCGCCGTGTCCGCGTCCGCGAGGATGCCGCCGAGTTCCGCCGGCCCACGCGTCGTGTAGCTTCCGGTCTTCAAGTCATGCATGCGTTCGACGTCGGCGTCGGTCATCAGGTCGAGCTGCTGGCCTGCAAACACTTCCTTCTGGATTCTGACGAAGAGCCCAAATCCCTCGTTTCGGCGGCCTTCGGGAAAGCTAGAATCGAGCAGAAGCTCCCAGCCGAACGTCGATGCTAGATCCCCGGCGAGGATCCCCAGGCTCGCGCCTAGATGGTCGTGACCGTGCTTCTTCTGGAAGGCGTAGTGAACGGCAGGGCCTCCACGGCGCTCGTCGTCCTCGTCCATCCAGTCGTCGTGAATCAGCAAGTACGTCTGTAGGAGCTCCAAAGCCGCGCCGACCTCGAATGTCGGGCTGAGGTCCGCGGCGCCGCTGGCCGCACGATAGGCTGCCGCGGTGACGATGGGCCGCAGCCGCTTGCCCCCGCGCATCGTCAGGTCGCGAACCTCGGTGACCAGCTCGATCGCTTGTGGCGAAAGACGCGTCGCTTCTTCGCACTTCGACTCGAAAAACCGCTCCAGGATGGCGTCGACGCGGTGACGGACACCTCCCATCCAAGACTCGATATCCATTTGTCCTTGCGCCACGGTGTCAGTGTCCTTATTCCGAGCTACGTACACGGCAGGACGCTGCCGAGCAAGCAACGCGATGAGCGCAGATATTCAGCAGAGAAAGGCCGATCATCTCGATCTGTGCGCGACCGACGAGGTAGCGTTTCGGAAGCGCACCACCCTCCTCGAATGCGTGCGGCTCGTGCATCAGGCACTCCCCGAGGCCGACTTCGGCTCGATCGACACTCGCGTGCGGTTGCTTGGCAAAGAACTCCGGGCGCCCTTGTTGATCGCTGCGATGACAGGTGGGCACGAACGCGCCGCCGAGATCAACCAAGCACTTGCCTCGATTGCGAACGAGCTCGGTTACGCATTCGGATTGGGAAGTCAGCGCGCGATGCAGAAGCGGCCGGAGACGAGTTGGACGTACCAGGTGCGCGAGCATGCGCCCGACGCCCTTCTCTTCGGCAACGTCGGCGTGGTGCAGGCGCGCGACCTCTCCACTGAAGTCATTGCCCAGATGGTGTCCGACGTCGGCGCCGACGCCCTCTGCGTGCACATGAACCCGGCCATGGAGCTTATCCAGCCCGAAGGAGATCGGAACTTCAGCGGTGGCCTGCAGACCTTCCAACGACTTTGGGCCGAGCTCGAAGTGCCCGTCATTGCAAAAGAGACCGGCAACGGGATCAGCCTCGAAGTCGCTGCGAGGCTTCGCGCAATCGGTATCCGATACGCGGACACATCGGGCGCGGGCGGCACGTCGTGGGTCGGTGTTGAAACCTTGAGGGCGGAGGGCGACGGGCAAGCGCTCGGGGAGGCCCTCTGGGATTGGGGTATCCCCACTGCGGCGTCGGTTCGGTATTGCGTCAGCGCTGGGATGACCACGATCGCGACCGGGGGCATCCGTAGCGGCATGGACGTGGCCAGGGCCGTCGCCCTCGGCGCCAGTTGCGCCGGAATTGCGCGCAACGTCTATCAGGCATTCCTCGAAGGCGGCGTCGACGGCGCGCGCGCGTTCTTGTTACGCATCGAGCGCGAGCTTCGTTCGGTGATGCTCCTCTGCGGTGCCAAAACGATCGAAGAGCTTCAGCAGGCGCCACGCGTCGTGACTGGCGAGCTTCGCGACTGGATCGACTAGTTAGCCCTCGGCAGGGGCTTCGCTCGGGGTGGTTTCGCGTTCCTCACGCTCAGGTTCGTGGCGCAGCAAGTCTTCGACGCGCTCGAGAAGCTCTCCTTCGAAGTGCACTGAAAAACGCGGCTCGAGGAGCTTAGTTCGAACGCGCCAAACCACCGGATCGG
>JAFDFW010000362.1 GCA_019309605.1 Deltaproteobacteria bacterium
TCTCGCGCTGGTCGCCGACGGCAGGCTCCTCCGGACGGGCCGTGGTAAGGGCACTCGCTATTCATTGTACCCGGAGGCACTTCCGGCGGATGGAGAAAGATCGTGATGCAAACGAACTACAGAACACTGGGGATCGCGGTCGTGTTTCTGGTTGCTTGCGGCGAGGGCAGCGCTCCGGAGCTCGGTACGGATGGGGAAGGGGAACCCGCTGTCTTCAATGACCCCGCGATGGACGCCGGCACCGACCCGGGCGACGACGAGGCCGCGAGGTTAGACGGCGTTTACTCTGTTCCGGTCACTGAGCCCTCCCTCGAGCCTTTTGCGTCGCAGCCCGTCGTCGTGGATTGGCGGGAGCTCAACGGTCGGTACCGAATGGACTACGATTTTCCAACCGACTTCACCGGGGTCTCACAGCGAGTGTCGTTTGAGGGCGGCGTGACTCCCGAGGGCACGATTCAGCTGGTCGGCGACCTCGGCTCGGCGTCGTGCGAGCCAGACGTATTGGGGAGCGGCTTCGTATGCACTGAGCGCTTCCCGCAAATGGCGTTTGACATGGAGCGTCTACAACGCGATCTCGAACGTCGCGGTCTTCCCGCGGATGAAGTAGCTAGACGGATCGAGGTGGCGACGTTCTTCCAGTCGGATCCCATTGGTATCCTGACGTTCGCGCTAGACTAGCGGCGATCATGACACCACCGAATCTGCCAAACCAGGCCGTCGCGCGCGGCTGGCACACCGTGTGCCGAAAGCGTCGCTCGATGACGTTCTGTGGCCGCCGCTGACTACGCGCTACCGCGAAACGATTGACAAAACCTGGTACGAAAGGCCGTTCCTGCGGATTAAAAGTCCGCTGCTCTACCAACTGAGCTAACAGCGCAAGTATTTGATTCCCTTGGGTTGCTCGATTGGCCCTCTCTCTACCAGGTCCGCCTCGTGTTCCGCTCGGTGTGCCAGCATCTCTTTCGCATACTCTCTGGGAGTGTGAATGCCGCGACGGGTATCCAAGCGGGTGCGTTGACAGCGCTCAAGCGCACCCGGTGACCTGACGGTGCCTGAACGATGTGAAGCCGAATGATAAGAAATGACGAACCGTGAACATGGCGAAGGGACTAAAGCCTGGTCTTCGTTGAGGTTTCTGAGCGATTTCGATTACTTGTGTTGGCACACGAAAACCAGCTTTTGTGAACTCATAACCCGAAGGTCGTCAGTTCAAATCTGGCCCCCGCAACCAACGAAGTCAGGCACTTAGCGAATACGCTAGGTGCCTTTCTTTTTGCTCGGTGCCCTGAGGGTGCCATGCGGTGCTGCAGCAGGCTGCAATCCCTCTACCAAACGCAGTTGTGCGCGCGATCCAAGGTGCGCGTAGACGTGCGTCACGCTGCGAACGATGTCCTTGCTGTGCCCTGCGCTGGCCATCGTGCTGATGGCGAAGCGACGGACGGAGTGCGAGCCCCTCCCATTCTGTCTCCAGGCGGTCAGCCGAGGCTGAGCGCGAGGCTGACCACCAGCTGGTAGTCGTTCTTCGCCGGGGTGGTTCCGTCCGCCCTCTGGGTTGGCTCCCTGGTACGCAGAAACAAGAACGATGGCTGGAAGTCGAATCTGTCCGTAATCTTGATAATGACCTTTGCGGTGGCGTTGTGGTTCGTATTTCCGAAGGTCGTGTAGACGAGAATCGTGCGCCAGTCGATCATGATGTCGACGTCGCGATTGACGAACTTGAGCTCCCAGTAAGTGCGGACCATGACGAACCCGTCGTTTTGTGGGTTCGATACGCCGGTTGCAGTGCTCAAATAGCGCGTGAACTGGTATCCGAGCGCGCTCTCTATATCCCACTCGAAATAGTTGCTGTGCTTTCTCCTTTGCTTCCTCTTTTGGAAGATGTGAACGCCGCCGCCCGCTGCGGGCGAGGCCCGAAGCTCGTAGTTCTGAAACTGGTCGTAGAGAAGCTGCCCGATGATCGGAATGACGTAGAACCGGCCCCCCCATAGGAACAGGTGCACATTGAAGTCGGCGAGGTGCCGATTGACGTTCACGGCGTCGTTGGCGTACCCAATGCTGCCGTTGTAGCCGATGCCGGCCGCCGTGCGCCGGTCAAAGCGCAGCACGGAAAATTGCGTATTCACGGAGCCCTGGTTGGTATTCCCCGCATTGGCGGAAAAGCCCAAGCTGAGGCGCGTGGACCACCAGGTCCGCTCTCGGGGCGCTCCGTCGATGATCGAGACGAGCTCCCTTCGAGGATACGTTTTCACTCCTTCCTCGGTCTCGATGATCACCTGGTCCTTGGTGACCATCCCCTTGCCTGAGACATCGACATTGCTTTTGAACCCATAGGTCATAATCCTCGGACAATGGATGGATTCGACATAGCTCAAGCTGAAGGTCGTGCTGTAGAACTGTTGGCTGTAGAACTTCACGTTCTCTCCCGCTTCCATTCCTTTGGCACGCACCGAGCGGAGGTTGCCTCTCAGCCACTCGCCGGTCGTGAATTGAAGCCAGTCGTCGGTGTCTCCAAACTCGATCGTGTAGTCGGGCGTGAGGCCTCGTTCGACATCCGCCTGGGTCTTCTTCATGGCGCTCTCGACCTTAGACGCAGGTCCGGCCGGCTCGCTCGGCGGGGCTGGCGCGCTCCCATCGGTGGCATCGCTTACTTGACTCTGAACGCCCGGCTGCGCCTCCTGTTGAGCCAGCGCGAGGAGCGGGCGGTAGAACCCCGCGGCACCCACAGCGAGAGCCATTGGCACGACCCAGCGCTTTGCTGCTGTTCTGGCGACCTGCATCCCACGAATGGCTTATCAGCAGTGGCGTCTTCCCGACAAGAGCGTTGGCGTCTCCGGAATCAGTCCACCCAATGGAGCACGTCGCGGAGGACCGACCATCGCCGCGAATCCGCCTCGGGAGAACGCCCCAGGATCCAGTGTTCGTAGAGGCGGTCGAGGGTGCCGTTTCGGCGGCGGATCTCGATCCAGTGGTTCACGAATTGACGCAGGCGCTCGTCCCCTGCCCTCATCGGGAACGCGACGGGCACGCGCACCACGTCCGGCTGTGGCACGACCACCGAATACTGCGGATAGGCGAGCGTCCATGCCGATCCCCGTTCGGCAGAGAACACCATGACATCGATCGTGTCGTTTGGTTGCTCGAAGAACTCCCGAGGCGATGCGACAACCACGAACTTGGCGTTCGGGAAACTTCTCTCGACGCGTTCGACGAAACCCGGGAGATCGGGCACACCCACGGTCAAGTCCGTCAATGCCCGAACTGACTCACTGCTCGTGAACTCGTTGCGGCGGTGATCGGGCGCCAGGAACGCCAGCGTGTCGTCCATGTACGGAGCGGAGAAGCCCATCTGCTGGGCCCGTTGGAGCGTGAGGGCAACGCCCGCCATCACGATGTCGATGGCGCCGCTCGCGAGGAGCCCGGACATTCGCTTCCGCGTGACCGGCACGAGCTCGAGCCGCACACCGAGGTCGCGCGCCAGAGTGTGGGCCAGGTCGATGTCGTGCCCGACGAGCTCACCGTCCCTCTTTCGATAGGAGAACGGCAGAGCGTCTTCGCGGCAGCCCACGCGGACCGCGCCCCGGGATTGGATTCGATCGAGGGCCGAGTCGAAGTCTCCAGGGGTGGGCTCGAGGTCGTCG
>JAFDFW010000363.1 GCA_019309605.1 Deltaproteobacteria bacterium
GGCGATGAGAAAGCCTTGGCAGAGATCGAGGAGCTTGAGATAGCCACGGCCAAGCACCATCCATCCGGGTTCGCCGTTGCGTTTGAGGTGACCGCCGAGCCTGGCGATGGCCAGCATGGCTTGGCGTACGGTGGGATGTTTGGGTAGCGGCTTCTCGGCGGCATGGCGCAACACGTCGAGCTCGACCGACGACAGCACAGTCTCGGCCGGTTCGTCGCCTCCTTGCTGCGCGATGGTCCTGAGCCGCAGCAGGTTCCATGCAATCGGCAGCAGTAGCGCAAGCGCGTTCACGAGCGTCCGATAGCTTCCAAGTTGCCGCTTCTCGTAGGCGCAGCCCGTCTTGAGCGCCTTGAACAGCTCTTCGATTTTCCATCGATGCCGGTAGCTGTCGACCACGGCCAAGATTTGTTCCTCCGTGTCGATCGGCTCGGTCGTCATCAAGGTCCACTCGACCGGCTCGATACCGTCCTCCACGTCGACCTCGCGCACCCACACCACGTTGAGCGCCAACGGGTGTGCGACCTTCTTTCGGTAGTATTGCGGAGCTCGAAGCTGCACTGCGCCTGCTCCGATCGACAAGGTGGCTTGCCGTGATTGGCGCGGAAGTTTCTGTTTGGTGTTGACCCGAAATCGTGTCTTTGCTCGCTTCGATAGATGCACCTCGCGCGTGCACACGATCGGACTAGACGACACGAACTCCCTGAGTTTGTTCGGTCCGTCGTCCTGCACCTGCAATCGACGGTTGCCGCCGGCGCGAATGATGAATCGATGTGGTCCGCTCACAAGCTTGCGCAAGATGGTGTAGTCGTCGGCCTCACTATCCATGACATGGATGAGCGAAGGACCGTCTTCAAAGACCTCCTCGGTCTGTGCGACGGTCGACATCCATCGGTCTTGTTCGTTGGGCCAGCCGTCTGCGCCGTGTGGAATCTTCTCACCGCGCAGCCGACGCTGCCTCACCGTGTCGTTGCCCCGTGCCCAAGGGCTCAGTCCCACCACGCCAAGCGCGACGCCATCGAGCCCCACCGCCATCACGATGTGCCCGAACAGCGTCTGGCCCGCGTACTCGCCGAGTCCCTCCCGTGGAGTCCCAAATTTAAACACGGTGGTGTCTTGCACACAAAGCACGGTGTCCCGACCCGCACATCGGCCTACCGTCGCCTCGACATGCGGCGCCAAAACGCGGTCGGCATCGACGCGGTCGTTGCTCAGAAATCTGTAGAAAGCTTCCAACTCCGCCTCGGTCATGGCATTGGGAAACCCCGCATCTGGCTTGGCCTCGAGCGCTTCGGCTATGGTTTGCAATCGAGCGTTGAGCCGTCGATCGCCCAGCTCGGCCCCCTCGTATTCGCCGCGCACCGACGGTTCTTGTTCTCCCATACGCTTCGGTAGATCACAGCGCCCCGCCCCTCGCAACACCTGCTTCTAACCGATCGAAATCAAACGGGCTTTCGAGTTGTGTAGGATCATGAGCCGTGCGGTCTGCTATCTCACAGCAGAGCTTAGCCTTTGAAGAGCTTGTACGGATCCTCGATGGGTGCGTTTTGACGGTGGCGGGCCGCGCAGGCTTGGAGCCATGGGCCGGCGAGGTAGGAGCGGCCTCGCTTTGCTCCTTGGGCGATGAGTAGGCCGGAATCGGACAGTAACTTTAGGTCACGACTGGCCGTCAACGCTGAAACGTCGGCGTGATGGCGGTACGCGGAGTTCCGCAGGCGCTCCCCGAGTGCGGTGTTGACCAACGCGACGGCTGCGCGATCGGGTAGCTTTTGGCGCTTCAGCTCGATCTCGACTTCGCTACCGATTTCCGTGATGGCCGCGAGGCGTCGCTCCGCGCTCTTGGCTTGCCGGTAATGAGCAGTCAGGCAGAAGCGGACCCATTGATGCGTGTCTTCACCAGGACTCCATGTGCCATTTCCGACTCTGGCGAGGACGTCGTAGTAGGCCTGCGTGTTTCTTCCCAGGTACTCCTCAATGCTCGAGAAGGTCGGATCGAGGACACCTCCGCGAGCGAGTACGAGCGTCTGTAGACATCGCGACATGCGCCCGTTCCCGTCCGAGAATGGATGAATCATCACCAAGTTCAGGTGTGCCATCGCCGCACGAATCATTCGGGTGGGCGCATCGTCGTCGTCGCTGGTCAACTGGTCCGCAAGCTCTTGCACGAGACTCGGCACAAGGTCCGCGGGCGGCCCTTCGTACACGAGCTCGCCGGTCTGATCGTTGCGCACGTAGATGGCGCCCGGTCGCCATGTACCCGGGTTCGCCGACGGGTCATCACGGGTCATCATGAAGTGCAGGGACCGCAGGAGGTCTTTCGTGTATGTAAAGTCTGGCGCGTCCGCGAGTCTCAGCACGTAGTTCATCGCGTCTCGGTAGTGCGACACTGCACGCCCGGATTCCTCATCCGCCTCCTCGGGTTCATCTCCGTCGACGACCGCTAAAGCGTCCTCCCTCGAGACCACGAAACCCTCGATGCTATTTGAACCCTGGATGGCACGCGCCCTCAACGTGCGCGCGAGCAGCCCGGTCCAACGTCGTGGATGATTCTGGAGGTTGAACCGCAGCTGCATCCAACTGCGCCGGATCAGCTCCAGAACTGCCCGGTCGTCATCCGTCAGCGTTGGGGTTCGGTAGAGCATGACATCAATTACTTCACGACTATAAGTCAGTTAATAACTGATGCCAAGTCGCATGGTTTATGCTTTTCTATCATCCGGTGCGGAGTATCAAGTTTGGTGAGGCCGCGCGGACGGTACTTTTTGCCGTGTTTTGGGCGGTTACGGCGAGATCGCTGCGCCAATCGCCCTACCCACCTGCTTGCGTTTTACTCCGAGCGCGAGGAGCGAACGGATCAGGAGGTCGACGGAAACGCTTGGGTCGCCGGCTTCCATCTTTGCGACGCGGGACTGGCTCGAGCCGATGAGGTCGGCGACGTCGGTTTGGGTGTAGCCGAGGGACTCCCTGCGTTTCTTGAGCAGTGCGGCCAGGGAGAGGTGGAGCTCGATGTATTCGACATCTTCGTCCGTGAGGTTGAGGAACTCCTTTGCAGAACCGAACTTCCAGCCTGTGGCTTCGAGGCGGCGGCGTTTGGATTGTTTCATTGTGGGGCCTCGTTACGGCGGTCTCTGAACCTTACCGTCAAGCCAAACGAGAGGCTTATCCAGCATACTGGCTGAACTTCGTTATGTCAGATCTGATATGTCTGCGCAAGCCCATTGTGCGATCGGTGTCGCAACGACCGTGCCAGATCGGAGGTGCATGATCTCAACGGGTTGGAATGGCGGAAGTGGCGGTCTCCAGGCCGCCTACGGCGGCCGCCGTAGGCGGGCGGCGGCGTAGAACTCGTAGTCGTACGTGACGTCGAGCGAGACGCGCAGCTTTCCCCTAGAGGAAGCAGGCGTTCTCTACGCCATCATCGGCGGCCTTACACGGGTACCCGTCCGGAGGAATCTCCTCCAACCACGCTTCGAGCTCCGTGCAGGTCAACTCGCCCAAGCAGACATTTTGATCCCGAACTGCGATGCCGCATTCCGATGAGATGGCTCGGGCTTGGGATGACTCCTCCATGCATGCGTTCATGCACTCCGAAAAGCTGTCTTCCGTGCAGTCATCCACCACGGCGCACCAGGGGGAGCACG
>JAFDFW010000364.1 GCA_019309605.1 Deltaproteobacteria bacterium
GACCGTTACAGTCATCCCTTCCTGCGCGAAGACATGATGGATTTCGATGTGATGATCGACACCGTGGAGACGCCGGTTACCTGGGACAACATCCACACGGTCTACGCGGCCATCCGCGAGTTTGTGAAGAGCCATCCCGATACGATGTGCTTGACCCACGCCTCCCACTTCTATCCGCAAGGGACCAATCTGTACGCCATCTTCGGGACCCGCTTCACGTCCAAGCAGGAGTTCCAGACACTCCGAAACAGCGTCGTCGATCGGATGGTGGCCGCGGGCGGGTCGCCCACGCATCATCACGGTGTCGGCAAACTGTTCGCTCCGTGGATGGAAGAGCATCTGGGCAAGGAGCAGATGGACGTGCTGAGGGCGCTCAAACGCCACTTCGATCCGACCCTGAGAAAAGATCTGACCGCGGTTAGAAGGTGCCCTGCTATCTGAAGCCGCCTGGGTAGCCGTAGGAGTCGAAGTTTTCGTATCCGTACACGTAGAGGCCTAGGGGGTTGGGCGACGAAAGGGTGTGCGTGCCGACCGATATGGGGAGTTGAGCGGCGGAAAAGGTCGTGCCTGGCAGAGCGGTGAATGCCGACTCGGGCACTGGCGTTCCATCTAGCTGCACGACGCCGGCCGCCACATCGGTCGTGAGGGCCACGACATTGGCGAAGTTCGTTGGGAAGCCCGTACCCGGCGTTGCGAATGTGTATGACTTGATGAACTGAGCAGCCGATGGAATCAGCATCATGAAGGGATCGGACGTGGAGCTATCCCACTGGCTGCCGTTCGAGTACTGGGACACTAGGATGGGCGCATTCGCGGTGATGCGGTAGCTGCCTACGAGATTCCGCTCCGCGAAGTCACCCGCGTTCAACGTGATCGATTCCGGCGACGCGCCTTCGAGCTGAACCAAGGTCCCGTTCTGGTCGGCCAGGATACGGAACGTGTCACCCAACGTGCGGGTGGCCAGCGGAACGGTAAGCACCTCGGCGCCCCAGGTGGAAACCGGATTTATCTGTTCGACGACGTGATCGCAGAAACCAATCTCTTGGATGGGGATGTTGGCACAGCGGTTGCCGCCATACACCGAAATGGGCCGATCCGCTTCAATGAGGGAGCCCGTGAGATCGCCGCTGGACTGCAGTTGATATGCGTCGAACGGATTGAGCACGATCGAGTAAGGGACCCCCGCGGGCCGGCCACCGGCGGCGGCCGCAGGCGTGATCGTCACCGTGGTGGGTGTCGTCGTGTCGCCGTCAAAGGCGGGGATGGCCCCAATTGCGAGTTGTGAAGGGCCATTGACTCCACCGGTCCAAGCAGCGACGCGGTAGCGCTGGCCCAGAGCCACCGTCGGCAGGGCCGCAAAGGCATCCGTCCCCCGCGGTACACGATTGAAACCGTACACGGTGATCGGCTCCGTAGATGACACCCGTATGGCAGCCCCTTGCTCGATGACATCGCTCGACGTGATCTCCGAATGGGGCGGCAGGGACACCTTGGTGACGTTGCCCGGAGTGACGACGAACGGTTCAGTGAATCCCGCTGAGGGGATGGAAACCACGCCCGCGGTGGCTTGCGGGCCGGACAAGAACAAGGTCAGTGCGGGGGGGAGAAAATTTGCTTCGAACACGATGACGAAGTCGGTGCCCAAGAGGTCGTTCGTCCTGCATTCGCCCACCGTGCAGATGCCATCTCCGTTGTCACACGGGGTACCGTTTTGGACGTTCGTACTGTTGCAGACGTTGGTGCCAACGTTGCACGTGGTCACCGTGCACTCATTATTATCCTCGCAGTCCTGGTCGACGGTGCACTCGATGTCAGGGACGCACACGTTGTTGACGCAGATCTCGCCAGCGTTGCAATCTTGATCGAAGTTGCACTCGACGTCAGGCACGCAAGCGTTGCGGACGCAGATCTCGCCAACATTGCAGTCCTGGTCGACGTTGCACTCGACGTCAGGGATACAGAGGCTGTTGACGCAGATCTCGCCAGCATCGCAGTCCTGGTCGACGTTGCACTCGACGTCAGGCAAGCAAGCGTGGTCGACGCAGATCTCGCCGGCATGGCAGTCCAGATCGAAGTTGCACTCGACGTCGGGAACGCAGACGGTGTCGACGCAGATCTCACCGACAGCACAATCCCGGTCGAAGTTGCACTCGAAGTCGGGCACGCAGACGGCGTCGACGCAGATCTCGCCGGCATCGCAGTCCTGGTTGAACTGACACTCTAACTCAGGAACGCAGACGGCATCGACGCAGATCTCGCCGGCATCGCAGTCCTGGTTGAACTGACACTCTGACTCAGGAACGCAGACGGCATCGACGCAGATCTCGCCGGCATCGCAGTCCAGATTGAAGCGACACTCGAAGTCGGGGACGCAGACGTTGTCGGTACAGACCTCGCCAACACTACAATCCTCGTCGATTTCACACTCGACACCGTCGCCTTCGACGCAAGTGATTCGGACCGTCCAGCCGGACATGCAGTACTCGAAGTCGTCGTCCGACACCACGACGGTGATGTCGTGATTGCCCAGTTGTTCACAAGTGTAGATGGTGTCCGCCGCGTTTGGATCGTCGAACGAACCGTTCGTCGTCTCCCACAGGTACGCGATGTCGTCACTCTCGGTGTCCTCGGCCACGGCCGAGAGCTCGATGTGGTTGCCAACGGAGGTCTGGAGCGGGGCCACCACCACGACGCGGAGGGCCGCGCACACATTGATCTCTCCATTGACTCGAACGCCTCCCAAGACTTCAGGTGGCTCGCAGTTCAGCAACACCATGACGCTGGTGGAGACACCGGGCTCGACGTCGAAGTCGGCCGACCCGCCGCATGACGTTTCACCAAGGACCGAGGAGGCGGCCATCGTTATCGTGTAGTCGGTCGCAGGCTGAAGCCCAAAGACCTCGACGGACGGTGTCGACCCGGGCGCGCTCGTGTTGATGGTGCCATTCATCGGCTCCATATCGGTTCGGGTGATCTCCCAAGCGACTTGGTGGATCTCGATTTCACCTCGAAGCTGGAGATTGACACTGAGTGAACCAGTTTCACTTGTGGACGTATCGCCGGTGCAGCTTGCGACGCTGAGCGCGGCAGCAAGACACAAAACTAACGACGACGTCGAACGCACGCTCGGCATGAACTTCTCCTGGGGACGGGGACGGTCACGCTAACACTTCATGGGTGCAGCTCGCTATGAAGAAGTTCGCATCTTGGCCAAAATGTGCGGTCGCCGAGGTAGCCGAATGTAAGACAGATCACAACGTCGGCGTAGGTAGGTCGGTGGGGGCATGTGTGCGGCGACTCTTCTTGTTTGGAAGCAACCCATCTCGGGCGTTTTTCACTCTTGGTTAATCCAAGCCCGAGCGCTCGGCGTAGGGCCCATGAGAGGCGGAGTGGAACCGCCGATCGGATTTGGAGAAGACGATGGGTAACGAAGATTGATCTCTCAGGACTTCCCCGTTGGCCTCGGAGAGGCCTTCTGGCAGGGTCGACAAGTGGCGCCTGAAATCCCTCGAGTCGTCGCCCTGTCGACGGACGATCCGGACCAGTTTTCGGAATTGCTGCTACCTGTGACTCCCGAGCTCGACATCTTGGCTACGGGCAGAGGTTTTCGCGCGTCTGCAAAGCTCGCGCCGCTCGAACGCATCAGTCTGTTCCTGCCAAGGGTGACGCACGCGCGCGTGCGAAAGCAAGCCGTCGAAGGTTGGTATACCTTGAACGTACCGTTGAACGAGCCGCTCGAATGCCGGATCGCGGGGAGATACCAAACGGTCACCGCTTGGCAGGATATGGCTACCGCTGAGCGATATTGATCAGTAGTATCGGCCCTCGGAGGTCGGGGTCATGTCATCAGCTAGCAAAGGCGCTGCCGCTATTG
>JAFDFW010000365.1 GCA_019309605.1 Deltaproteobacteria bacterium
GACCAGACGACGGTCCATTTCGACCACGACATCACCTGTGTCGTCGGGCCGAACGGCTGTGGCAAATCCAATATCGTGGACGCCATCAAGTGGTGCATGGGCGAGCAGTCGGCCGCCCGCCTCCGCGGCAAACACATGGAGGACGTGATCTTCAGCGGCGCGGAGGGGCGCGGGCCTCATGGTTTCGCCGAGGTCACGCTCACGTTCGACAACACCGACGGCCTCGCCCCGCCTGACTACAGCGATTACGCGGAGATTCAGGTCGCCCGGCGTCTCGATCGCCAGGGCAACAGCGACTACTTCATCAATCGGACTCCGGTTCGGCTGCTCGACATCACCAACTTGTTCTTGGGCACCGGCGTTGGCAAGCGTGCGTACTCGATCATCGAGCAGGGACGCATCGGGTACATCGTCACCTCCAAACCGGAGGACCGCCGCTCGATGATCGAAGAGGCAGCCGGCATCAGCAAGTTCAAGCTGAGCAAGCGTGCCGCCGAACGCAAGATGGACCAAACGCGTCAGAATTTGTTGCGCGTCACCGATATCATCGGCGAACTCGAACGCAGTCTCGCCTCGCTCAAGCGACAAGCGCAAAAGGCCGAGCGCTACAAGCGATACAAGAAAGAGATGCGCGATCTCGACTTGTGGGTCGCATCACACCGCTTCCTGGAGCTGCGCGGACAGATCAGCTCGTCCACGGCGTTGTTGTCCAAGGCCAATGAGGACGTGCAAGCGAGTCGTCATGCGTTGGTGGCGAAAGAAGCGACCGTCGAAGCGGAGCGTGTTTCGCTACGGCAGTTGGGTTCGGAGGTCGAGCGCGGGCAAGGGCGGGCGTACGAGCTCGACAACTTGGTTCGACAACTCGAAGGCTTGATTCGCCAACAACAGGATCGACAAACGGCGTTGGTCGAGCGCAAAGAGCTCGCGAGCCGCGAGCTTCGCCAACTCGAAGAGCAGCGCGACGACTTACAGCAAGAGGCCTCGACGGTGCGCCTCTCTCTCAGCGAGCTCGAGGCGCTCGAGGCCGAAGCCGGGCAGCTTCTCGCTGAGGTCGAGGCGGAGCTCCAAACCCGCAAAAACGCGGCAGATGAGGCCGAAGTCGCGCTTCAAGATGCCCGTACCCGCCTAGCGGAAGGGCGCGCCCGAGTGGCAGGCGCCGAGGCGGTTCTCAACGGTTACGACGCGCGACGCGCAGACATTCGTGCACGCCTCGAGCGTTTGCGGGAAGAACTGCAGGCGCTTGGCACACGAGAGGTCGAGTTCACGCAGCAGCGCGGAGAGTGCGAGGCGCGGATGGTTGGGTTGCGCAGCGGAAAGTCCGCGACCGCGGAGCGCCAAACCGAAATCGAAACATCGCTGTCGACCGGCAAAGACGCTTTGCACCAGGCGGACGCCGAAGTCGACGCGCTCCGCGAGACGCTTGCGGTGACGAGCTCGAGGCTGCGTTCCCTCAACGAGATTCACGAACGCTTCGAAGGCGTGGGCGCTGGAGCACAAGCGGTGATGACCGGCTACGCCAACACATCGGGCGACTCGCCTCGGTCTGCTCGGTCTGACCGGTCTGCTCGGTCTGACCGGTCTGCTCGGTCTGACGTGGTCGGTCTAGTTGCCGATCGCTTGGAGTGCGCGGCGGAGCACACGCGAGCCTTGGGCGCTGCGCTGGGTGGCGCACTGGAGTACTTGCTCGTCGACGATACCGACGCCGCCTTGCGCGCTGCGGACTACCTGGCTCGCGGAGAAAAGGGCCGCGCGACATTCCTTCCACGTTCGCCCGGCGGAGCGGCGCGAATCGTTCCGCCGTTCCCGACGGGGATGGGCATCGTCGGGCCGCTTCTGACGTTGATGCGCTACTCGCACGCCGACGGCGCCTGGGTCCGCTACCTGCTCTACGACGTGTTGGTCGTCGACACCTTGCAGACCGCGGCACGCCTCCACCGCCAGGGCTTCCAGGGGAAGGTGGTTACCCTCGACGGGCAGGCTTTGCTCCCCGACGGCGCTGTTGTCGGCGGCGCCAAAGATGAGTCGGCCGCGCATCTGCTTCGGCTAAAACGTGAGATCCGCGAGCTCGGAGAGGCGGCTGCATCGCAGGGCGCCGAGCTCGAGCATGCAACGGCAACCCAGGGCCAACTCCGCGCAACCATCGCCGAGCGACAAGCCGCCATCGATTCGACCAGGGTTGAGGCCCACGACCACGAGTTGGAAATCCTGGGCGCCGAGCGGGACCTCCGCGTTGTCGAGATGGAGCTCCAGCGCATCGGTGAGCGCCGCCAGGAGATCGCCCACAACGAGACCGAAGGGCGTTCCGCGCTCTCGCAGGTCGACGTCGACGAAAGTAACACGAAGCGTCTGCTCACCGACGCGGAGCGCGACGTGGCGGACGCCGAAGAAGCAGCGCGGGTAGCCGAGAGCGTGCTCGTCGAGCGCCGTCGCGTCGTCGAGGAACAGGCTTCGAAGGCCACTGAGGTCAAGGTCGGCGCGACGCAGTCTCGTGAGCGTGCCGACCGCGAGCGCTCGGTACTAGGGCAACTCGATCGTTCGGTCGCCGAGCTCAACGCCCGCGAGGCTCGTCTCCGCGAAGACGTGTCCCTCGCGGATCGCGATCAAGGGCAGGCGGCAGGGCGTATCCTCTTGCATCACGGCCGCCTCAGCGAGACAGCCCACGACGCAGCCGGAGCTCGCGACGAGCTTTCGAACCATCGCGCGCGCTTCGACGAGGCGCAGACGCAGCTCGGCGAGTCGGAGGCTGCGCTCAAGCAGCTACGCTCCATCATCGACGAGCAGTCCACTGAGCTCAACGAGCTGACGCTTCGAGAGCGTGAGCTGACCTTGTCGCTCGAGCACCTCGAAGAGCAGGTCCTCGACAAGCATCGCGTCGAGCTGGCGTATGTCATCGGCGATCACCATGCCCGGCCCGTGCCCGATGCCGAGGTCACCGCGCGCGCCGAAGAGCTACAACGGCTCATCGATCGCATGGGCGAGATCAACCTCACCGCAATCGAGGAGTACGAAGAGAACGCCGAGCGTTACGAGTACCTGACCAGTCAGCGTCGTGACCTCGAAGACGCTCTCACCAAGCTCGAGAAGGCGATTCGTCAGATGAACCGTGAGAGCAGGGCGCTCTTCCGAGAGGCGTTCGCCGCGATCAACGAGCGCTTCAAGCGTATTTTCCCGATGCTCTTCCGCGGGGGTAAGGCCGAGCTACGGCTGACCGACCCACAAGACATGTTGGAGACGGGCGTAGAGATCATCGCCCAGCCGCCGGGAAAGCGCCTCGGTTCCCTCGAGCTCATGAGCGGCGGCGAGAAGGCCCTGACCGCGGTCGCCCTCATCTTTGCGATTTTCCAGTACAAGCCGAGCCCCTTCTGCTTGCTCGACGAGGTCGACGCCCCACTCGACGAAGCCAACATCGGCCGCTTCGCCGAAGCCATTCAGCAGATGACCGACCGCTCCCAGTTCATCATCATCACGCACTCCAAGCGCACCATGGAATTCGCCGACGTCCTCTACGGCGTCACCATGGAACAACCGGGCGTCTCCAAGCTAGTCTCCGTAGAACTCCGCGGCGAAAAACGCCCCCACACCGCCGCAGTAGAAGCCGCCGAATAGGGGACACTCTCCGGGTCCCTAACCCGC
>JAFDFW010000366.1 GCA_019309605.1 Deltaproteobacteria bacterium
GTACCGCAACCTAGCTCGAGCACACGCGCGCCCCGAGCGTAGGGGGCCGTGACCTGAACCTCCAGTTCGTCGATCATTTGATGATAGCCGTAGCCGCGCCCTCGTTCGTAGGACTCACTGAAGTCGTCGTAGTATCGCCGCGCCTTTTGTTCCGCTCCGTCACGCATGGATTTCCTCATAGAGCAGCTCGTATGCTTCTGCGACTTCTTGCGGTGAGAACTTCGACGTCGCAAGTGCGCGCGCCCTCTGTCCGACTGCGCGCATCGAAGCCTCGTCGGCGCTGAGATTCTCGATCGCCTCGGCCAGGGCTTCGCCGCTCGTCTCTACGGCGATCGCCCCGCCACCCTCAGCGAGCTCCGCGGACGGGGACCCTTTCCCGACGAGCACGGGGCGCGCGAGGCACATCGACTCGAGCGCGACGAGCGGATAGTCCATCTTTGCGTAGGCCGTCCGGTTGACCAGGACGACGAAGTCACTGAGGGCGAGGAGCTCGTGGATGTGTTGGGTTTCTCCAAGCCAGCGTACCCGCGCCTCGATGCCCCATTGCTTTGCTTTGGCATGAAGCTGGGAGAGCGCTTCGTCCGCTCGCGGCGTCTTCCGGCGGCAGGCCATCAAGAGCATGGAGTCCGATCGGTTCCATGCCGCGAAGCCTTGCAGTGCGATCTCGGCGCCGCCGCCGAACTCTAGGTCCCCCGGGTAGATCCAGATGGGCGCGGCCTCGGGAAGCTCGTGCTTCTCGCGGAGCTGGGCCCGCTCGAGTGAAGTCGGCTCCGCGAGAGGCGGCACGGACGGCGGAATGACTCGCAGCGCACTCTCGCTGACGCCCTCTTGACGGAAGCGCTCGTACGCGGACCGCGACAGTGCGACGGTCGCATCGGCGAAGAGCAGTTTGCGGACGTCGACCCCCTCGGCGGGCACACTGCAGACGGTGTGAACGCTTGGCACTCTTCGAATCGCACCGGCGAGGCGGCCGGCGGCAGAGCTCTTCGGGTTGGGTGCGAAAAAGAAATGCCAAAGATCCACCGAACGCCCCAACAGCAGATGCCGGAAAACCCCTAGGTTTTCTCTCGCGCTAGGCGCAAAGCCTCCGGAGGACGCGGCGCCGTAGACCGCCTCGATGCGTCCCCGGTCGATCGGGTTCGCTTGGCCGGGGCGCCCCATCAAGACTGGAGAGTGGCGCCGGAGATGCCCTGCGATGTCACGGACCAGGTTCTTGCTGCTGTCGTTCCAAGGGGGGGCGACCGGCTTGGACACGAAGAGGACTTCAGCCATTCGCAAGGGTGTTACGCCGCGTCAGGGTGCACTGCAAGCGCTTGACCTGCGAATCGCCAGGCGATAGCCAGTGGCTACATGCCTGACACCCATTGCCTTCAAGTGAGATGCGATGCTCGCCGGTAGACGAATCGCCGTCGTGATGCCGGCGTACAATGAAGCGAAGCTGATTCAGGGAGCGCTCGAACGTATTCCGAGCTTCGTGGACCACATCATCGTGGTCGACGACGCGAGCATCGACGCCACCTTCAACGTCGTGCGGGCTTTCCCGCGGCCCATCGAGTTGACCAAGCATGGAACCAATCAGGGTGTTGGCGCCGCGATCGCCACGGGTTGCAGGCAAGCCCTCTCGCTCGGCGCAGACCTCACCGCCGTGATGGCCGCGGACGGACAAATGGACCCCATGGATTTGCCCGCGTTGTTGGCGCCTTTAATTGCTGGCGAAGCCGACTACGCGCATGGCAATCGCCTTGGCTGGCCGGCGGCAAGCGAAGCGATGCCGTGGCACCGGTGGCTCGGCAACCATATCTTTTCCTCGCTGACGAGATGGGCCATTGGCGTCGATGTCCAGGATTCGCAGTGCGGCTACGCGGCGATGAATCGTCGTACCAAACAGGCGCTCGATTGGGATCGGTTGTGGAAGGGCTATGGCTATCCAAACGATCTGCTGAGCTCTTTGACGCTTTGCGGGCTGCGCGTGCGACAAATCCCTGTTCGGCCGGTCTACGGGGCGGAGCAGAGCGGGATACGCCTCCGGCACGTGCTGTTCATCATCCCTTTCGTGATCGCGCGCGCGCGGGTTCGTAGATTGGCCCGACGACGCGAGCTCGCGCAGCAACAGCAGCAGCCGACATGATGGGTCCGGCCGCTGGGGTTGCGGCTGGTGATCTGAGCGAGTACACCCGCGCTCGGGCCGGCCAACCACAGATGCCGGGGGGAGAATCGATGACTAAACAAGCAATCTTACGTGGTTTGATCTTGATGTCCGCGCTGCTCGTGTTGACGAGCTGCAAGAAGGACGGGTCTTCGGCGACAGCCGCCGATGCGAACGCTGATCCGGTGCTCCTTCTCGATGCGGGTGCTGAGCCCCAGTCGCCACTTCGCTACAAGATCGCGGAAGGGACGACGACGAAGTCGAACATGGACTTCACGATTGCGACGCTGGCCACGACGGCCGATGCTGCCGCGCTTTCGGTGGTGCCAGGCGTCCGGCTTCATATCGTATCCGGGCCCGCGATGGCGACCGATAGGGGCGTGAAGTTCGAGGTCAACATCACCAAGGCCGAGGCCGCCGTGCCGCAAGGCATCGACCCGAAAGTCGCCGAGGAGCTGAGGCAGAGTGCTGCCATCCTCGACGACGTGGGCGGCACCGTCGAAATGAACGACCGCGGCATCATGCTGGCGACGCAGCTCAACGACAGAGCCAAGAGCCCCGACCTCCCGCTCCGCCTTCTGATGATGATCGTCAACGCTCGCACCACGCTCTCCCGCGTTGTGTTGCCAGCCGAGCCGGTGGGCCTCGGAGCGCGCTGGGAGGCTCGTAAGGAGCTCACGCTCTACGGGTTCAAGGTGCAGCAGGTCGACTCCTACACGCTCATCGAGCGCGTGGGCGACGAAATCAAGCTCAACGTCACCGTCACGCAGAATGCCCTGCCGCAAACGGTCGACTTCCCCGAGGAGGGCGTCTCGATCGCGGTCGAGCAGATGGTCGCGAACGCACGTGGTGAGATCATCCTCAACCTGAACGCCCTCGAGTCCGACGCCGCAGCAGCAGGCGAAGCGACCGACAAGCTCACCGTGACCGGGGTGGAAGGCATCGAGAAGATCGAGGTCAACGAGGCATTCGAGATCCGGATGACCAACACTACCGCCTTCGAGTAGTTGCCCACTTAACCCGTCGAAAAAGGGGACAGTCCCCTTTTTTGAAGGGTTAATTCCTTGGCGCGCACTATGTTGGCTCGGGTGGGCGAGCATCGGGAAATCTTTGACGCCGTGGTGGTCGGCTCGGGTCCGAATGGACTGAGTGCTGCGGTTGCGTTGGCGCAGGGTGGGGCGTCTGTACTCGTGCTCGAAGCCGCCGACGATATCGGTGGAGGGACGCGAACCGCTGAGCTCACCTTGCCCGGGTTTCACCACGACGTTTGCTCGGCGGTGCACACGACCGGGATCCTCTCTCCGTTCTTTCGCTCGCTGCCGCTTGAGGAGCATGGGCTTGACTGGATCGTGCCTCGTGCCTCCGTTGCGCACCCGCTCGATGATCAGCCTGCGGTGATGTTGTGGCACTCCCTCGAGGAGACGTGCGGGGGGCTCGGCGCGGACGCGAACAGCTACCGAGGCCTGATCGATCCGTTCCTCGACAACAGCTACCGAGGCCTGATCGATCCGTTCCTCGACAACTCGGACGGCTTCTTTGCCGACGCGCTTGGTCCGCTGGGTTGGCCGAAACACGCGGGGATGTTCATGCGGTTCGGCCTGAAAGCCATGTGGCCGGCGACCACGTTTGCCAATTGGCGGTTTCAGCAGTCACGAGCGAAGGCGCTGTTCGCCGGATGTGCGGGCCACAGCATCCTGCCGCTCGACAAGATGTTCACGGCGGCCCTCGGGCTCATCTTTTCCATTGCAGGTCACGTGGAGCCATGGCCAGTGGCGACAGGAGGTTCGCGAGCGATCCCGCTCGCGCTAGGCAGTCTCTTGAAGCGGCTCGGCGGCCAGATCCGCACCGGCGTGCAAGTGACCTCCGCCGCAGAACTGCCCGCAGCCCGGGTCTACCTGTTCGACACCAGCCCCGATCAGCTCGCTTCGATCGCCAAGCCCGCACTACCGGGTACTTACCTGAGGCGATTGGGTCGCTATCGATATGGCCCCGGCGCGTTTAAGCTCGACTGGGCGCTCGACGGACCGATTCCGTGGCGCGACTCCAACTGCCTGCAAGCCTCTACGGTGCATTTGGGTGGCTCGCTCGAAGAAATCGCAGCGGGGGAAGCAGCGATGTTCCGAGGGAAGCACCCGGATCGACCCTACGTGCTGCTCTGCCAGCAAAGCCAGCTCGATCCGAGCCGCGCGCCCGCGGGCAAGCATACGGGCTACGCGTACTGCCACGTTCCTGGCGGCTCGACGGTGGACATGACCGAAGCGATCGAAGACCAAGTCGAGCGTTTTGCGCCGGGCTTCAAAGACCGAATCCTCGCTCGGCACACGATGAACACCCACGACTTTCATCGCTACAACCCGAACTACGTCGGTGGCGCGATCACCGGCGGCATCGCCGACGTATTCCAGCTCTTCACGAGACCTGTAGCGAG
>JAFDFW010000367.1 GCA_019309605.1 Deltaproteobacteria bacterium
CCGCCATATATGAGGGCCATGTCGGGCGCTTCCGTGCAGTAGTAGTGCAGCCAGATGTAGGCGTGCTGGAACAGCGCCGCAGCGAGAGCGGCTAAGGAGCCGGTGAGCAGCGCGATGCCCCACAAGCCCAAGAAGACCAGGGCGTACATGGCGTTGGACGTCCAGGCGAACGCCCCTTCGCGCACCATCGGCATTTCTCGGTACCGCTGGCGGAAGTGGTCGCCACCGAGGGCGCGGTCGATGCCAAAGTAGCGGCCGACGGAGTATCCGGCGTACACGGCGGGAATCATGAGAGCGCTGCCTGCGGCGAGCTCAAACCAGCGGGGTAGATCGGCGGTGCCCGCGTTCGCGATCGCCACGCCCGAGATTAGGATCGGGCGGGCGATGAGCAGGGGCATGAACACGATTCCCCAGACAATCATGTCGGCCTTGCCGACCATGCGCGTCAGAATCGACCAGCCGAGTTGCGCACGAAAAATGAAAGCGACGACTACCTGATGAACGATCGCGGTCACGACCGAGGCCCAGAACCATTCGGTGTCCGAGAAACCGAGCCACTCGCCTTCGCCCAAGGCCGGCGCGGCGAAGGCTCCACAAATCGGTACCAGCAGCACGAGCCCCAGCACATGAAGCCATTGGCGGTGGAAGAGGAAGGCGAGGGTGCCGGCCTCCGGAATGCTTGCGTACTCTCGAGCCGTATTCATGAGCTAGCTTTCTGGGGGCGCGTTCCGAACTTCGATGATCTCGCCGGTCACCTCACCCTTGGGGCGCCGTACCGTGATTTCGTCGCCGACCTCTCTGGAGAGGAGCGACTTTCCGACGGGTGAGTCCATGCTGATCCACTTCTTTGCTGCGTCGATCTCGTCGGGGCCGACGACGCGGTAGGTTTGCATGTTGCCGTCCTCGTCTTCGATCGTGACCCAGCTCCCAAAGTAGACCCGCCCGTCGTCGGGGGGCTTCTCGTCCACGATGGTGAGAACTTTCAGTCGTTGCCCCAAGAAACGAAGCCGTCGATCGATCGCGGCTAGGCGCTGCTTGCTGTACTGGTACTCCGCGTTCTCCGAGCGGTCGCCTTCGGCTGCCGCGACTTGCACGGCCTTTGCCATCTTTGGGCGATCGACGTGCCACAGGCGATCCGCTTCTTCCTCGAAGCGGCGGTACCCGTCGGGCGTGATGTAGCCGGGATTACCCGACATGTCCGGTCGTGTGCGGCGTCTCGTCATGACAGTCGCCGCGACGCTACTTCAGCAAAAGGGTCGGTGCCAGCCCGCCTGCTGGCGCGGGGTCTCCAAACCAGCCAATAGAGACTGGGTGCTGGTGACACTTCCGGCCCAGCAGGGGAGTTCCGATGCTTAGGCAGGCCGCCGACATACGCACGCTGATCTACATGGCGGTTACGACGGCATTGCTCGTCGTACAATGGAGCCGGGACTCGTTCAGCCCCCTGCTGTTCATCGCCTGCCTCTTCATGGCTGTCTCGGTTGCGGTGATTGCCCACAACCACAATCACCTGACGATTTGGAAGTCGAAGACCCTTAACGCGTTCACGGACTATTGGCTGACGCTGTTTTACGGATTCCCTGCCTTCGTGTGGGTCCCGACGCACAACCAAAACCACCACAAGTTCAACAACCGTGAGGGCGACTACACGATCACCTATCGCTACACGGAGAAGACCAATCTCTTCACGCTGCTTACCTACCCGACCGTGAGTGGGCTTCACCAGCAGAAGGCCATTGGCGTCTACCTCAAGAAGCAGTACCGCATCAATCGAAGTCGCTTCTGGTTCTGCATCTCGCAGTACCTGTTGCTGCTGAGCTTCCTCGCGGCCGCGTTTGCGATCGATTGGCAGAAGGCGCTGCTTTACATCTTCATACCGCAGCAGGTCTCGCTGTTTGTCGTGCTGATCTTCAACTACGTGCAGCACGTGCACGCTGATGAGGAGTCGCCCGTCAATCATTCCCGCAACATCGTCGGCCCGGCGATGAACTGGCTTCTCTTCAACAACGGCCTGCACACGGTGCACCACGACAATCCGGGGCTGCATTGGAGCAAGGCCCCGGCGGCGCATGCGAAAATCGCAGACAAGATCGACCCGCGACTCAACGAGCAGAGCTTTTGGTGGTTCATGATCCGCGTCTACATTCTGGGGCTATTCAGTGAGAAGGCGCGCAGTTCGTCCATGCGTCTCGAACGCATGGCTCAATAGCGGCTACTATTGGCCCAATGTCTGAGTCGTGGGCTCTTTGTGCAGGGACGATTCCGCGAGCAGGGTTTCGCGAGCGTGTCGATGCGGCAGCCGAAGCGGGGTTTGCCGCAATCACGCTGTTTCCCGAGCACTATCTAGACGCGGTTGCACGCGAAGGCCTCGATCCTTCGGCGATGCGCAGCCATCTTCAGGGAGCCGGGATTTTCGTCCACCAACTCGATCCGCTCCTCGATTGGTATTCGACTGATGCGACGAGGTCCGAGCTCCGTTTGTACGAGGCTGCGGAGGCGACGGGAGCGACCTCAGTGAATGTCGCGCCGGCGTTTGCGCCGACAGAAGACCTGGCCTTCCTGACCGATCGACTTGGTGCGCTTGGTGAACGTGCAGCCGCGCGGGGGTTGTCGATCGACCTCGAGTTCCTGCCCTGGAGCTCCATTCCGAATCTGGGCACCGCGATATCCGTGGTCGAAGCATGCGGGCTTCGGAACGTCGGCGTCATGCTCGACAGCTGGCATTTCTTCCGCAGCGGTGGCCAGGTGTCCGAGCTGACCCCGGAGGTAGTCAGCCGTATCACCGGAGTGCAGTTGAACGACGCGCCCCTCCACCCCGCGCCTCGGGGTGCCCGCGAACGATGGGACGCCAGTCAGACGCGGCGCAGAGCGCGAACCCCGATCTCATCGGCGAAACCCTCACTCGACGCCTGCTTCCAGGGGATGGCCAACAACCGGTAGCCGAGCTGTTCGCAGCGTTGAAGGCCGGCGGCTGTCGCGCCCCGATGGGAGTCGAGGTCTTCAACGCGACGCTGCATCGGCTCTCCCCGCGAGTCGTTGCCCGCCGCGCGATGGATGGCTGTCTTCGAGTCGCTGCGACCACCGGATCGAGCGCTGGCTAACTCAGTCGCAGGTGCACTGTGCGGCGCTAACCTGGGCGATCGCGAACGACGGGAGGCACGCGGACCCCTCGAACGGCAGAAGGTCTGCCGCGAAGTCGGCGCAATCGTGGCAACATAGGTAATCGCCTTCGCAGGTGCCTGCGCCGCACCCTGTTACGGTGCAGAACCCCGCACCCTCGAAGGAGAGGCAGAAGTCGGCCTCCTGCCCCTCGCACGTGGCATCCGTTGCGCACAACGTCCCCGTTCCGTTGTCGGTGACTTCCGGGAGGCCTCCGCCCGATCCGTCTTCGGAAAGGCCGTTGACGAAGACCTGGTTAGCTGTCGTGTACGTGTCCTCGATCGCCGCCTCGCGATGCACTTGGCCAGCTTGCCGCGTTGGGTCGGCCACGACGGCCGCGAATGCGGCGTGGCTCGGGAAGAGATTGATTCTGAACTCATCCCATTCACGTTCGTCGCCGATAAACACGCCTTCGACGTCGAACCATCCGAGTGGACCACCTCCTTGCTCGATGGCAACTCCGCTTCCTGCCTGCTCGTACAGCGACATCGCCTCCCGGCCGGTTCTCTCCGGTTCGCTCGAATCGGGGCCGTAGTCTGCGATCTCGTTGTAAGCGAGTAGGTGCGCGATCGCGACCGGTGGGTCGTCTTCCGTCGCCGGGTTGGGGATGTCGCCGCCCTCCGGAAGCGTGATCGGAGCTCGTAGGTGCGTCACCATCACCAGGGTCTTCTCGACGCCCGCATCTTTGTGGATCGCTCGTGCTTGAAACTCCTCGTCCTGGGTCATCTGGAAGAAGAGTGCTCGGCTCGGGTAGCGCACGATGGCTACTTGCTCCCACTGAGTCCCCTCGAGCGAAATCAGATTGGCCTCGACGTCGGCGACGAAGACGATCTCAGCCCCGATCGCAGCGAGAAACTCCAAGGGTGCGTACAACGCGTCGGCCTCGCGGCCCGTGAGATCCGTCTCCCGGCCGTCCGCGTAGTCGGCCTTTTCCCTGAACTTGATCAGGTTGACCATATTCATTGAGAGTCCCAAACCGGATATCGCCCGGCTCGGGAAGTCGCGTCTCCGTACTCGGCGATTCAGCCCCACACCCCAAAACCCCAAGGATCACCATCGAAAGCAATATTCTACGCATGGGAAATCTCTTCGTCACAAATAGCCGCATCGCTCGGACACGCAAGCTCACGGGCGGTGGCATGTGTGTTCGCTTCCTCACTCGCGGTTCGCAGAAAGCACGATTTTCCATAGGAGTCTCGGAGACATTCGCCGGAGCCACATCACTGCTTTGGCTTCCGCTCCCGGGATGAGGATCTCCGTGCGTTTGATGAGCGCTTTTTCGACCTCGTCGATGATGAAGTTGGGGTCGGCGAACCGGCTTTTCGCGATCGAGTCGGAGATGATCCTTGGATTCGACGTGGCGACTGCCTGCTGAAGCAGCGGCGTGTCGACCAACGGTGCGCAGACGAGCATGACGTGCACGCCGCTTCCCCTCGTCTCTTCGAGCAGCACCTCACTGTAGACGTTGGTTGCTGCTTTGCTTGCGCAATACGCGCCGCAGTCGGGGACGAGGACCGAGCCTCCCGTCGAACCGAAGATGATCAGCTCTCCGGTACGCCTACGCGTCATCGCAGGAAGGACCGCCTGGACCGCGTTGACGGTGCCGCCGTAGTTGACCGCCATCACGCGTTGGATTTCCAGCATCTCCTGTTCGGCCAGCTTCGAGGTGGGCATGATTGCCGCGCAGGTGACCAGGCGGTCGATCGCGCCGAGCTTGGACCCGATCTCGGTGAAGGCAGTGCCGAGCTCATCCGAGCTCGATACATCGCAGGGAACGGGGTGAACGTTGCTCGATTCCGATGACACGGCGGCCAGTGCTTCGCGGTCGCGATCGACGACCGCAACTTGAATGCCTTGGGCCGCCATGCGCAGGGCGAAGAGGCGTCCCATCCCGCTTGCGCCTCCCGTGACCACCGCTACCCGCACGTTCATCGGGCCGTTGCTCACAGTTTCTCGGGTGCGCTCATGCTGAACGACAGGTGTCCCGCCCAAGTGGCAAGAAGCGGACGTCGCGGCAGGCCGAGCGCACGTAGCTTGTCCGCCAGCGGGTGGTCGCCGAGACGAAGGCGGCCACTGCCGGGGCGATAGCCGGCATCTCGATAGGTTTGCGTCAGGTAACTCACGTGAGGCGCGCCTTCCCAGACCGAATACACGGCGGAAGTGACGGCAGGGGGGGTGGTCGATCCGCTCGCTGGCACCGAGTAGTCGAACACCTCCTGGCCGTCCATGCGCAGACTGAAGGACGCACGGCCGCCCACGCGCTCGTGACTGATGTCCTCGATGGTCTTCGGGAAGCCCCACATGAAGATCCCCGCGTCTCGCGAGAGCGGAGTCGTCACCTGGAGATTCCACGTGAAGCTCGCCGTGTTCCCACGAATGATGTCGAGCCATGTACTCGCGTACGGCAGACGAGGTCTCTGGCCGGCCCGTTTGACGAAGAACGCCATCGCCGTCTCGTCGTATCCTCCGCAGTCGGTGTCGGTGTATCGAACGCCGGTGAGCACCAGGACCCCTCTGCCCGGCGCAACCTCAGCGAGCTCGAAGCCGCTATCCGCGATGTACTCGTTCGCCACTTTGGACTTCACCAAGAAGAGCCCGGCCGCCGAACATCCATCCCGAAACTCCGTCGGATAGACCAGATGCCTTCCTTCGATCTCGAAGGTTCGTTCACCGGGTATCATGCGCCGGATCCGCCACGGAGCGCATTGCGGGCAAAGCTATAGTCGTGTGCCGGCTCGGCGCGCGGCCCTGCGGCGTATATCGCTCCCCTTCGCGAGCGCAGGAAGCGTAGCAGCGCTGCGCCGAGCGGAACCGCCATGCGGGGCGAGAGGAAAAGGGACTTTGGCTTCACGCCAGTCATCGCTGCGCCGAAGTTGTCCATGAAGCTCGCGCCATGGCGCTGGGCGGCGACTGCAGCCGTGTCGAGAAGGGCGGGGAAGCGGTTGATCGCGCGCCCCGCAGCCGCCGAAATCGGGAAGTCCCGGCCAAACTCCTTCATCCAGGCTTTATGGTAGCTCGCGAGCCGCCGTGCCGAGAGGTCGCCCTCGTCGAATGCTTCGTGGAGGACACGAGCTGCGATCTTGGCGGCGATCATCGCGGTGTGAATGCCCTCGCCGGTCAACGGATCGGTCTGGCCCGCGGCATCGCCCAACAAGATGAAGCGCTCGCCGTGCGATCGCGGCTCGCCACCGAGTCGCAGCGGGGCCAGCGCGGGGCGCTCGAGCGGTTCGGCGTGGTCGCCGAGCACCTCCCGCACGAATGGGTCGTTGGCAACCTCGGTGCTCAAGACGGACTTGAGCTCCGTCAGTGGGACGCGCCCGCCGGGGAGCACATAGCAACCGAGGTCGATGTCATCGTTCGTGTGACGAAAGAGCGCCACGTATCCGGGCAGCACGTATGGCGGATAAAGCAAAACGCCATCACTCGTGAAGTTGTGCGTACCCCCCTTGATGTATTGCCGGCTCGCGACGCTATTGGCCCCGGCTGTGACGACGCCGAGCGACCGCGCGATCTTACTCTTCGCGCCGTCAGCGGCGATAAGGCAGCGACCCGAGAAGCGGCGACCGTCTTTGCAGTCGACGGTCCACACAGAATCGCCCAGTGACACGTCAGTCACCGACGCGTTTTCGATGAGGTCCGCGCCTACACGATCTGCCGCGCGTGCGATCCGTTCGTCGCACACGATTCTTCGGATCGCCGCAACCCGCGGCATGCTCGCTCGGGCGCCCTCATCGGGGCTGGTGAAGCTCAGACCCGAGGGCGACACCAAGCCGCCGGCGCGGACCCACTGCACCAATCCTTCGGAGTCGAGCTCCTGAATGACCCCCATCTCCTCGAGGATCTCGATTGCTGGCTCGCACCAGGCGTCGCCGCAGCGCTTGTCACGTGGAAAGGTCGCCTTTTCTAGAAGCGCGACGCGCTTCCCTCCGGCTGCGAGAAAGTATGCCGCCGTCGCGCCGGCCGGGCCGGCACCCACGATGACTACGTCGTAAACGAGCTGCTCATCCATAGTGGCTATTCCTAGCACACGTCCGTTGGGTCAGAAGTTGTAACCGTAGCCGATGCTTGCGACGTTCACGCTCAAGTTGTTCGTGCGCGTGTATCGGTTGAAATAGACGTCGGCCTGGTGCTGGTGAGTCCGGCCGGGCGGCGTGAGATGGAACAAGACTTTGACGCCCCATTCGTGAGCCCAGAACCGAGCCAAGTCCGAATCCGACGTCCGCGGCTCGTTTGGATTGAAATCCAGCAAGCCCAAGTTCGTGGTCCAGAAGTACACGGCGGTCTGGTGGTGCGCTCTATAGTGGGCGCTGACATACGCGCGCTCGGTCACCGACTGGCCGATCTCCGCAAGCAGCGTGTGGGCACGCACGTCGTAGTCGTCCGCGTAGAACCGATAGCTAGCGCGCAGCGTCGTCTTCGTCGT
>JAFDFW010000368.1 GCA_019309605.1 Deltaproteobacteria bacterium
GTTCGCCTGGCCATGCCGTCTAAGTCGTCGCTCGAGTCCCTGAAGGACGCGAACTTCGACATGCTGCTCGCCCAGAGCCCGAGCGGCCTGCTTTATGCGGGTGGCTGGCTCCGCCAGCAGCACGGTGTGCCGCTGGTCTGCGTCAACACGGTGCACATGCCGAGCGTCTACAACGTCATTCTTCCCGACACGCTCAACCATGTTTCGTCGGTCAATCGCCTCTTCGAGGAGAAGGTGATGCCCTGGGTCGAGTCGAACACGACCGATGTCTACAACGCCGGTGACGCTCTCGTGTCTCTGAGCCCGGGCCTCAAGCGCTACTGGCAGGAACGCGGCGTCGAGGTTCCGATTCACGTGATTCCTCGCGCCATCGAAAAGCGAATCTTCGACGAGACCGGTCAGGACGATCCGTTTGCCGCTGACGCAGCACCAGGTGCGCGCCTTCTCGTCGTGTGCCGTCACGCGCGTGAAAAGGCAGTCGACCGTCTCTTGCGTATCTTCGCTCGGTACGTGTGCCCGTGGGTCGAGGGCGCCACGCTCACGCTCGTCGGCGATGGTCCCGAAAGCGAGTCCCTCCAGGAGCTTGCTAAGGAGCTCGGCATCGACCACCGCACGCACTTCGTCGGCGAGCAAGGCCTCCAGCAGATGCCGGCTTGGTTCCGCCACGCGGACCTCTTCGTGTACACGTCCCTTTCGGAGACGTACGGTCAGGTGGTTAGTGAGGCCCTCTGGTGCGGCCTTCCGGTCGTTGCGATGGACGACGGTATGGGCGTCGCCGGCCAGGTTACGGACGGCGAGGACGGCTTCCTGGTCGATCCCAAGGGCGAAGATCCGGGCCGTCAATTTGGCGGACACATCGAGCTGCTGGTGACCAAGGCGAGGCTTCGCCGCCGGATGTCCGAGCAGGCCACGCGTAACGCGAAGGATCGCTCCGATCCCGATGTTTGCGTCAAGCGCTACCTAGAGGTTTTCGAGGTTGCCAAGGACCACGCAGCGCGCAATCCCGGTGGCTCGCAACTCGTCGCGTATAGCAGCCTTGCCCGCTGGGCGGGGATGCACTCCACGTTGGCGGCGATGGGCCTCATGCGAAAGCCCGTCGAGCTCAACCGCAACCACGCGGCTACGGGCACCTGGACGTTCTCGGCAGCGTCCTGACCCTGTCGTAGCCGCTACTACTCGGCGGTCAGTAGCTCGACGTCCGCTTCCGATGGAAGCGTCGGTGGCGGTGGTGGCATCGTAGGACGCCCCTGCAGCCTGGCGAACAAGTTGCCTACATTGCGCCGCGCGTCTTCGAGGATGAGATACGAGCAGGGCACGATGAGCAACATGATCATCGTGGCCACCAAGACGCCGAAGCCCAGCGACACAGCCATCGGGACTAGGAAGCGAGCCTGTACCGAGGTTTCCAGAATCATGGGCGCGAGGCCGAAGAACGTCGTGAGCGAGGTCAGCAGGATGGGACGGAAACGCCGTGCGCCGCCGGCAACGACGGCTTCCCACATGCTCATTCCCTCTTCGCGATAGCGGTTGATGGAGACGATGAGAATCAGCGAGTCGTTCACGACGACACCCGACAAGGCGATCAAGCCCATCAAGCTCATCAGGCTGAGCCCGAAGCCCATCACGACATGGCCCCACACCGCGCCCACCATGCCGAACGGAATGGCGGACATGACGAGGATCGGCTGCGTGTAGCTGTGGAACGCGACTGCGAGCATCGAGAACATCACGATCAGAGCGAGCATGAACCCGAGGGCGAGCGCGTCCAAGGTCTCGGCCTGGCGCTCTTGCTCGCCGCCGAAGCTGTAGGAGAGCCCGGGGATGTCTGCGAGCAACTGTGGAAGCTCGCGCTGGCGGATTTGGGCGTTGATGTCGTTGGCGTTGGAGTTCTCGTCGGCCACGTCGGCGGTGACACTGATGTTGCGTCGGCCGTCGGTTCGCTTGATGACCGTGTACGCCTGTCCGCGAGTAACCATGGCTGCTTGGGACAGGGGCATCTCTCCGCCCATCGGTGTTCGAACGATGAGCTCCTCGACGTTGTAGAGGGAGCGCCTCTCATCGAGTGGCAGCCTGACGTAAACGCGAACCTCGTCGCGGCCGCGCTGCTGGCGAACGGCCTCGGCGCCGAAGAAACTGGCGCGAACCTGCCGGGCGAGCTCGAACTCGGTCAGGCCCTGGGATAGCGCGGCGTCGGTCAGGCGGAAGTCGAGCTGCTCCTTGCCCTTCGTCACGCCGCTGTCGATGTCGCGGAGACCGCTGTACGCGGCGATCTCGGTGGCCAAGCGTTGCGCGGCGGCCTCGAGCGTTGGGACGTCGTCGTGGATCAGCTGAATGTCGATCGGCTTGCCGGGCTCGACGCCGACCTCGTAGGCAAACGTGAGCGATTCGGCGCCAGGGATCTCGCCGATTTCGTCGCGCCACCGCTGAACGAACTGCTGGGTCGTCAGGGGGCGATCGCCGGCATCGATGAGATACGCCATCACCGTTGCGTAATGACTACCATCCTTCGACAAGGAGCCCTCGGGACCCGCCTCGAGCATGCTTATCGCGCCGACTTCTTCGTACAGGCCTCGCGAGATCGTCGTAGCGTCGACTTTGGCGCTCTCCGTGTCGACGATCGACTGCGCGACGCTCGCGATGCGATTCGTGATCCGCTTGGTTTCCGACACGGGCGTGCCCACGGGCATCCTCAGGTGCGCGGTGATCATGTCGCCTTCGACCTTCGGAAGGAACGTGAACGGAATCCGGCCCACGACGTAGCCCATCGTCAATACGAGCATCGCGACTCCGGCCGCGATGGTGAAGTAGCGCCAACGCAAGGCCTTCTGCAGCACCGGTATGTAGGTGTGTTGGACGTGGTGCTGGAGGCGGTGAGCCATGTTCAGCTTGGCCACCCCACGCATGATCCAGAGGTATGGAGACAGCACGATACGCACCCACCATGGCATCGGGTGCGAAAGGTGGGCGGGAAGGATGACCAGTGACTCGACCAGCGAGATCATCAGGACAGCGATGACGACGATCGGTATGACACGGAAGAACTTCCCCATCGGTCCAGGCACGATGAGCATTGGGGCGAACGCAACGCAGCTGGTCAGGATCGCGAAAATGACAGGCTGCGCGACTTCTCTTGCGCCACCGATTGCGGCCTCGAGGCGTCCTTTGCCGTCCGTGCGTTGCTTGTGGATCGCTTCGCCGACGACGATCGCGTCATCGACGACCATACCGAGCGTGATGATGAACGCGAAGAGCGAGATCATGTTGATCGACACTTGGCTCGCGGGAAAAAAGAGTAGGGATCCGGCAAATGAGATGGGAATGCCGAGGGTTACCCAAAAGGCCAGACGCGCCTCGAGGAACAGCCCCAGGGTCAGAAGGACGAGGACGAGGCCGATACGCGCGTTGCCGACCAGGAGCGAGAGTCGCCCCTCGTACATCTCGGCGGTGTCGAACCAAGGCGCCGCGTAGAGTCCCTCGGGCAGGGTATCCTGGAGCTCCGCGACGTATTCCTTTGCGGCGGCGGAAACGGTGAGCGGGGTTTCGTTGCCTACACGGTAGACGTTGATCATCACCGCGCGTTTGCCGTTGTAGGTCGCCTCCTTGTCGATCTCGCGGAAACCATCTCGT
>JAFDFW010000369.1 GCA_019309605.1 Deltaproteobacteria bacterium
GCGACGCCTGTCCTCTCTAGCCCGCCGGGGCGCAGCGCTCGAGCTCCACGAGCGCTTCTTCCAGGTGGTCGATCAAACGCTGTGCGCTCGGCACCGAGCGGCGGCATGCCACGATGCCGACATCGAGGCTGTCCCCGACGCTCGTGACGGTGATGTTCAGCGCCTGGCCGTGCGTCACGATTGACAAGGGGTACATTCCCTCGAGCGGGGCGCCGTTCCAGTAGAGCTTCTCGCTCGGGCCGGGAACGTTCGACACCGTGACGTTGAAGGTCGGGCGTGTTCTTCCAGAGAGGCGCAGCAAGTGCGGGACAAGGACAGGCAGCGCCACGATGCTCGTAAAGATCGGAATCTCGGCGCTGTTCATCCCTTTGAGGAGGCGTTTGGCCTCTCCCATGGATTTTTGGATGGCGCGGAGGCGATCGAGCGGGTCGCCGAGCTCGGTGGCCAGCGTCGCGAACACGACCGAGAACGAGTTGCCTTCGACGTCCGCGTCGGCCGGCCGGAATGAGACCGGGGTCATGGCGGTAAGCGGCTGCTCGGGCAGAGCGTCTTGGTCGATGAGGTATCGACGCAGTGCGCCGCCTGACATGGCGAGGACGATGTCGTTGAGCGTGGCGTTGAGCGCCTTGGCCACCTTCTTGATGCGCAGCAGCGACCAGGACTGCGCGACGAGCCGGCGTGAGCCGGTGACCCTTCCGTTTAGGATCGTGAGCGGCGTTTGGAAGGGTGCGATCATGCCGTGCTTGTCCCGCTGTCGCACTGCGGACGCGAACTTGAGTACGCCTCCCATCGCTCCAGCCGTCGCAGTCATCACACCAGTCGGATCCGGCGAGGGCACGCTCTGCCGCTTTGGGCGAGGCGTGTTCCAGGGCGCGGGCATGTCACGCTCGTCCGGATCGCTGCTCAGGCAGGTGCGCAGCATTCGCATCGCACCGACGCCGTCGATCATTGCGTGATGCGTCTTCACGTAGAGCGCGAACCGGTCGTCCTCGACGCCCTCGATGATGTGCGCTTCCCAGAGCGGACGGTCCCGATGCAAGCGCGTGAGTGCGTGTCGAGATCGTGGTCGGTGACCCAATGCGGCAGCCCCAGTCGCCGAAGAGGCCATACGAGCTTCTGATTGAACGGGGGCTGTACGGCGTCCGGGTCATCATTGCCGAAGAAGCGTTGCTGCAGCCAATCCTCGTGCGCGCCCTCGGGGTAGCTGAACAACATGAGGCCGCCCGTATGCATCGGCATCTCGCGGCTCTCTGCGAGCAGGAAGCTCGTGTCGACAGTTCCCAGCGCCTTCATGGAACGCACAGAAGTATCCCACATGGCTCGGTTTTGGTAGCCTGCGCAGCACTGAAACAGGAGGGACGGAACAAATGAGCTCAATTCTCAAGTACTTGGTGATCGGAACCGCAATGATGGCGCTTTGCCTCTCGGTGGCATGCAAGGAAGACGCAAGCCCTGCGGCACAGGAGGCTTCGGCTGGCGCGGAAGCCGGGGCGACGGCCGGCGCTGAAGAAGGCGTCGAGACGGGCATGGAAGAGGGCGCCGAAGAGGGCGCCGAAGAAGGCGGCGAGGCAGCGGGCGAGGCCGCAGCGGCTGAGGTCGTGAACTAGCGATTCAGGCGAGCCCTGATGGAGCGGAAGAAGTCGCAGGGGCCTGGCGCCGCCATGATTGCGGGCAGCGCTGTCGTTCTGTGCGTATTGCTGATCGGCGTTTCCTACTTTTTTCGGAACGACGGCCAGGACGCAACGGATGAGCAGCCAACTCCTGCGGCTTCTGAGGCCTCCACGGCTTTCGCCACTGGAGCCCCGGCCGCTTCGACGCTCAAGCCGCTTCTCGACCGCTGCGACGAGGGGTTCAACGAGGATGCCGGCGCGGGTCGTACGAGGACCCGCTGCACGGCCAAGAAGCATCCAGCGTTCATGATGGAGGCCCTCGGTGACGGTGACGAGGTGGAGAGAGCCTCTATGCTGGTGCCGATGAGAGGGACGCTGAGCCAGCTCCTCGAGCGGACGCAGGTGGGGCTCCAGTTGTTCGGTCTGGTGGCGGGCACGAAAGCCGACGCGTTCCTGCCGAGGGATTACCTAGACGCGATGGGCACGAGCGAGACGAGCTTTGTCTTTCAGGGGCGCGTGTACATCACGCAGCCGATCGCGAACGTCGGGCTCCTATTCGTGGTCATGCCCGAGGCCGCGGATTCCGAATCGGAGAATTGAAAGCGTCCCAGGGCCTTTCGTTGTACCCTCGCGCCCATGACGAAGAAGACAGGTTGGGGGCTAGGCATCGGACTTCTGGTGCTGGGCCTTTTGTCAGCACTCCTGTTGATCCCGCGGGTCGAGTTCATGGTCGGGGGAGGCTTGGTCAACCTCGGCTTCCGCTTGCAGGACAGACTGAGCAAGTTCGACTTCGAGCATGACGACTCCATCACCGCGGATCAAATCTGGGAGGAGCTCAAGGAACAAAATAAGCTAGCGTCCAGCGTGCGTGGCGTCTTTCCTCGCACGGCGCGGCATCCCGTCGTGGCGATCCTCGCTTGCATGGACGCGCGAATCGACATCAGCGAGCTCGTCGGAGACACCCGCCGCTATTACTACGTCATTCGGACCGCGGGCTCAGTGCTCTCACCGGCTGAGCAAGAGATGCTCGAGCTTGCGGTGATCAACGGCGTGAAAATCATCGTCGTCACGACGCATACCGACTGCGCCGCGGAAGGCGCGTCGGCCGACCCCGAGCTGAGGGAGAAGTTCCCCGCGCTGACCGCGCTCATGGACGAGCGCGTACGCAGGGTCGAAGAGTTCATGGCGCGGCCAACGATTCGCGACGCCATCGCCGCTGGCACGCTCCAGGTGAAGCACGCGCGAATCGATACCAGCACCGATCGGCTGGTCGTCAAAGAAGTGCACTACGACGCCCACTGAAGGGCGCCCACCGATTCATCGCGCTACAGGACAAACGGGATCAATACCCGTCGTTCGCGCGGGTAGTCCGGGAATTTCTCCTTGTACCAGCGATGCGTTTGGAAGGCGCGCGGCACGAGGTTGGCGATGGTGATCAGCAAAATGAACGTCGCGCCCAGCGACCAGGTCGCGATGGCGAAGCCTGTGAACGCGGTGATTTCCGTCAGATAAGACGGATTGGTCACGTACCGGAACAGGCCGCCCCGCGGGATGCGATACACCTTATCCCCGCGCTCGATTTCTTCGACACTACGGAGGTTCCGGATGATCGCGTCCGAGCGGATGTTGAGCACGAGCGACCCGTAGTAGAGGGTGATGCCGAAGATGAAGCGCGGGTCGGCAAACCAATCGAGGGTGAAGTGCTGCCCGAGGTCGCTGATGAACGCCGCGTTCAGGTAGCCATGCAGCGTGGTCACGAGCCAGCCCATCATCACGATCGTGATGCTGAAGGAAGCTGTCGCACCCTTCGGGCTTCGTATCAGATAGGGAAAGACGAAGCCGCGGTTGCCGTAGTGCACGACCCACACGAACAGAAAGAACAGAGGCACGATTTCGAATCGATTCCGCCCCTGGAAGTAGAAGAAGACGAAACTGAGCATCGCCGGGAGCTCCATCAGGAACCAGCCGAGACGCGGGCTGAGGTTGACGCCCCATTTGTTCGACGCGAAGCGCCCGTACGGGCTCTTCATCACGGCAGCGCCGATGAACACCATGACGACGAGGACGAACCCCAGCGTCAGGAGGGTGTCGTAGGTTGGGTCCCCGGTGTACCAGGTCATCATCGATGCGCGCGAACCTGAGAATGAGCGCGGCATTCGGCGACCTTGGCGTCCAGTTGGAGCTGGGCCCATTCGAGCGCGTCGGTACGCTTGGCGAACGCTTGGTTCGGGAACTTCGGAGGCGAAATCCAGAACACCGCCGTGACCAAGCCCCGCAGCCATCCGCTCGGAACGATGAGAGCCGAGCCTCCGTTCCATTGCACGTCGTGCGCTTCGAATCGCTTCAGGTGCTCCGCAAAGACCCTGCGCTGGATCGCGTTTGCCTTCCTGAGGTTCGACAGCTCGACCACCCAGGCGACCGGGTAGTGCGCTCGCGTGGCCCATTCCTCGCGCGCCCGCACGAACGCCGCAAGCTCCTCATCGGTAGCTTCCGCCGGAAACGTGAATTCGTAGATCGGCAGGTGTTGATGGGACACCCAGGGGTGGTCGATCTCGACGTACTCCGTCCCCGTTAGTTTGGCAGCGTCACTCATGGCGTTCCGCACGACGATGGTACACGGCATGAGTACGATTGGCGAGACGGCCGTATCGGTGCCACAAAGGTGAGATGGTCGAGGACTTCAAGAAGATGAGCGAGCTGGAGGAGCTGATGAACGAGGAGGGCGGTGCCGCCATTCTCGACTTCTGGTCCCCGAGCTGCGGGCCTTGCAAGGCCATGGCGCCTGCGTTCGAGGCACTCGCCAGCGAGCTCGCCGACGAGCCCATCCGCTTCGTTCGCATCAATACGGCAACCGAGGCTCAGCTTTCCCAGCCCTTCAACATCCATTCGGTCCCGACCTTGTTGTTCGTCAACAATGGCGAGAT
>JAFDFW010000370.1 GCA_019309605.1 Deltaproteobacteria bacterium
GAAATTCGACGGGCTGGAAGCGTTGCGCGAGCAGATCAATCGGGACTGCGACCAAGCCAAGAACGCGCTACAACAGCTGAGCCCGGACTTGGTGCGATGGATCTGACCCGACTTTACAACCTCACCACGCCAGAGCTTCGAGAAGAAGCTGAGCGCATTGGCGTGGGCGACACGTACGCAATGAGTCGCGGCCAACTAATTCATTCCATCCGAAACAAAGCGAGCGGAGGCCAGCCCGCCGAGGGCCTTCTCAACAAGGTCTTGGGCTTCGCCAAGTGGGCCCTGAAGGCCGCGCAGGAAGAGCCCCGAAAAGAGGGTGCGTCAGTGCCAGCGTCAGCGTCGGTGCCAGTGTCAGCGCCAGCGTCAGTGCCAGCGTCGGTGCCAGTGTCAGCGCCAGCGTCAGTGCCAGCGTCGGAGCCTGGGAGCGGGGCCGCGTTTGGGGCCGCGACCGAGTCCGAGAATGCGTCCTCAACCTCCTCCGGCCCTCCGAGCCGGCCCCCCGCTGGCGTGTTTTCCAAGAGTGCCGGCATGTTCGAGGAGCCCTTCCCGACGCTGACCATGGCGCGCATCCTTGCCGAGCAGGGGCACTTCAAGCGATCGCTTGCGATCTACGCGGGGTTGTTGCGGAGCGAGCCTGAGGACCGCGAGTTGAGCGCGGAAGTCAAGGAGGTTCGCGCGCGTTCGCGGGCGCGGCGTTCGCAGGCTCATTGATGCTGGCAATTTTGCTCCGCGCGCCATCTTCCGCATCATGAAGGGGTGACGCAGACTCCGACACAGCAACGACAACACGATCGCTACCTCGTGCGCATCTCGTGCGAGCTTACGATCTCGGGGCAGACGCTGCACGCAGAGATGAAGAACCTGAGCACCGGTGGCGCGGCGATCGTGGTTACGCAGCCGCTCACGGTCGGAGAGGTCGTGACCGTCAGCTTCTTCCTGACGCAGGACGGAATCGAGGACGCGAAGCGACAGCCATTCGAAGGCGCCGCATCGATTCGGTGGCTCAAGCCCGCCGGGGATCGCATGCACGAAGCGGGGCTGCAGTTTCTGTCGCCCTCCAAGCAGCAGCGCGAGTTGGTCGGCGATTTCCTGAGGCAGACGGCCTAGCCAACCGAACACTCAGACCATCGCGGGGGCGGACTCCCGACGCAGCGGTGGCACCAGGGCGCGCGCCGCAACTGCGCAGACGCACCCAACCGCAAGGGCGCTCCATTGAGGGAAGAGCGCGTCGAGGTCTACGAGGAGCCCGACCGCGGCGAGTCCAAGGCCCAACGCAGAGCACGTGGTCGCCGCTTTGCGGCTCATATCGAAGACCTGGGCGGCGAGCATGATCGCGGCTGCTTTGCCAACGAGGGCTGCAACTCCCACGACTGAGTCGGCTAAGGGCCAGCCTCCGAGGAACAGGGCGGCTCCCAGCACGGCGGCGGCTGCGGAATAGAGTGACGAGGAGAGAGGGGCTCGTGAGCTTACGGCGCCGAGCCCGTAGAGGTACGCCCCGAAGGCGAGGAGCGACGCAGGAGACTGGAAGAGGTACCAGCGCAGAACCGGCGGACTCTGCGCTGCGACGATGGTCGAAATGCTTGCGGTGCGAGCGAGCAGCATGACCGTAAGCGTCGCAATCACGGCGAACGCAAAGCTGGTCGCTCCCGCACGATGCCCGGATGCGAGCGTGACGAGGGCGGCGAGCGTACCCAACCCCAAGATCCACATGGTCGTCCACTGAACCGCCGCCACGCAGAGCAAGATGGTGGCAAAGATCAACACGAAGCTCGAACGCGTGAGCCACACGGGCAGCGAGGCCTTCCAAGGCCGAGTCCTCAGGCACAGCGTCGCGGGGGAGACCCAACCGAGCATCAGCCCGAGGAGGACGAAGAGCCCGAGCGCAATCGGGTCTACCGAACGCTCGGTGGCTTCACGCGGCCAACGGAGCGCATGAACCCCGCGAAGCCCGTCGCGAGCGACGAGCACAGTCGACTCGTTCTTGGTCGGGTCAGGGGCGAAGTCGCGCCAGGTGTACAGGCTCATGCCGTCGAGGCCGACGAGGGTGTCCTCTGCCTTCACACCTTGAATCGCGGCGAACCCGCCCGGGTCGACCGCGACTACTCGAACGCCCACCGTTCCGAGCTCCTCACGCGAAAGCTCGAGCCCGAAGCTCTGGGCGCCGGCCGGCTCGCTCTGCTCTTCGCGGACACTGTCGGCGCGCAGCTGGGCGGAGGTGTCGGGGAGAAAGTCGACTCGAACCCGCTCCGCTGAAAACACGTCACGGTGGTCGTCGGCGGCGCGAAACCCTACCCTGAGTTCGCCATCGACGGTGGCCCGGCCCCCGAGCGCGTCGATGAGCTCGTCTCCGACCGGAATCTCGATCAACGACTCGGACCGCACTTCGCCGGCAAGGCGTGCGCTCAGAGTGCTCGCGCGCATCCCTGGGCGATAGACGGATCCGCGCAACATGATGTCTGGCGATCGCCCGAGCGGGAAGCCACTGCCATGAACCCGAAGCGTCCCACCGGGTTCGATCGCAGGCGGCTCGATCGTGTCGACCTCGAGCAGCGCGAGGTCGTCGTATCCGCTGCACGCGGACAGCAACATGACGAAGATGACAGCCGCTCGCATCGCCCTTCCGTTTCGCCGGGGCACCGGGAAACGTCAAGAAATCCGAGAGCGCATTTGCGCGGCAGCGCGAGCCAAAGGCGAAGCCCGGCGCGAATGCGCCGCCAAGGCAAAGCGCAGCGAATGCCGCGGAGGCACGCTGCTCACTCGCGTGAGAGTGATACTAGGACTACGGGTGGGGGTGGGCGGGTTGGATGTAACTAAACCAAACCAGGTCACCAACCCAAGGCCACCCCCACGTCTCTAGCGGCTAGCGCTAGGGCGCTGCGGGACCGCTTCAACCGGGCGACTAGCTCGCCTTCCGAGAGTGCTTGACCTTGGCTCGGATCTGCTACACTCGGCCGGCTTTCGGGGCGGTAGCTCAGCTGGGAGAGCACTTCACTGGCAGTGAAGGGGTCCGGGGTTCGATCCCCCGTCGCTCCACCATTTAGGCCCGAATGAAGCACGCTAGGCGGACCGTGGCACTCTTCAGAGTGCGACGGTCTCCCTGGCAGTGCGAAGGTCGGGGGTTCGATCCCCCTTGGCTCCACCCCGTAAAAGCGATGCGGTGCATCGCTCACGGGGCTTTGCCCCAACCCTGAGAGGGCTGGTTGGGTGGTGGCTACTTCTTCTTGGCTGGCGCCTTCTTCTTGGTCGTCAGCTTCTTGGCTGTCTGCTCGACCTTCTTTTCGAGGTCGGCGATCGCCTTGGTGGCTCTCTTCTTCTGTGCGGCGCTCGACTTGGTCGCCTGCTTCTTGGCCTTGGTGAACTTCCGCTTGACCTGAGCAGTCGTCTTCGCCGCCTTCTTCTTCAAGTCGGAGCTCGTCTTCTTGGCTGCCCTCTCGACCTTCTTTTCGAGGTCGGCGATCGCCTTGGTGGCTTTCTTCTTCTGTGCAGTGCTCGACTTGGTCGCCTGCTTCTTGGCCTTGGTGAGCTTCCGCTTGACCTGAGCAGTCGTCTTCGCCGCCTTCTTCTTGAGCGCGGCCGCTTCGGCCTTCACCTTCTTCGTTGCGGCCTGCTTCTTGGCCGCCTT
>JAFDFW010000926.1 GCA_019309605.1 Deltaproteobacteria bacterium
CACGCGAGAGGAGCTGATGACCACCCCGCGGGTGAGGTCGACAGAGTAGTTCGACGTGGTGATGGGACTGCCGTCGGGACCGAGCTGGCTCGCGGCCGGCGCGGGCGCCCCGAGAAGCGTCAGCAGGGGGAGACTACCTACCCGAGCCGATACCCTGTTGCGTCGCTCCCTGGATCGCACCCTGATCGCCTGCATCTAGGTTTTCCTTCTCGCGCTTCTCCTGCTCTACTTTCTCGAGCTCTTGCTCGGCCGCCTTGAGCTGCTCGTCCGCGGCGTCAGCCTCCTCACGTGCCTCGATGGTCCGCTCCCTGGCCGCTTTGACGGCGGGGTCCACCTCGTCCTCCATGGCTTTCCGCTCGGCCGCTCGCTCCCTCTGCGTCTCTTCTTCGATCTCCTCCTCGCTCTTCTTCTCCTTCACGCGGGTCTTCACGACGTCTGCCGTTTGCCCGATATCACCGCCGATCGAGATGATGAAGATCCGTTCTTTGACGGGGACGCGAGTGAAGTTGGCATTGTCTGCGAACGCCTGCCCTCGTAAGTCGAGGCCGTTGCCCGTTCCCCTGCCGAAGAGCATGGACACGCCCGCGGACAACCCTTTTTGGTTCTTGTGCCCGCCAACGGAGGCGCTGAAGCCAAATCGGTCGATCTTGGCAGGTTGGATGGCGTCCGAGGTCGGAAGCGCGTAAACAGAAACTTGGTGACCTGAATCTCGGTGCCCACGGAGATGTTCCAGGTGAAGTCCCGTTGAGTCGAGTCCGCCAGGAGGCTTCCCGCGCTATTGGTCCGGCCCTCGAGCCGCGGAATGCCAGGGGCAATGGAGCCGGACGCGACCGGACCCACGAGTTGGAGGTCCAGGGCCACGACGACCTTGCTTGAGATCACGTAGGACACGCCCAACCGCAGCTCCCACGGGACCGGCGAGCGGGAGTCGCGCTCAATGTTCGCATACACCGAATCAGAAAGGCCCGGATTGAATGGATTCGTGGTTGAGTGCACCTCGGAGAGCTCGAAGCGCAACTCCGACTTGCCACCGACATGCACCCCGGGGGGTTGGAACATCAAACCTAGGCGCCAACGTTTGCCAACGATTCCGAGAAGCCCTATCCGGACACGGACTGCCTTGGCTCGGGTCCTGGACCCCCCCAAGCACGAGTGACGACGTCTCGACGTGCTCGATCCGGCGATTGCCGGCAAGCAAGGTGAAACCGAACGCGAAGTTGCGGGCGGGGCGATACCCAACCCCTGCGGCAAAGTAGGTGATGCGATCCTTCTGGTAGAATTGAACGCTGCTCGTGCGCCCAAATGCGTCTTGGAAATTGATGTCGCCGCCGAGCTCGCTGTTGTAGGTCTGGAACGCGGAGACTGCCATTTGGATCGCCTTGCGATTATCGAGCTCCTTCTTGCGCTTTCCAAGCGCGAAGCTCGCCACCGCGAACCCGGGAACTGCCGGACTGGACTTGAGCTCGAAGTCCTCGACTTGATCCTCTCCGCCCACGCCGTCGGGCCCATCTGAAATGATGGCTCCCTCGATCGTGAGCTTACGACTCTGGATCAACGACAAGCTGCCTTGAAGGAGCTTCGGTTCGAGAAACGGCAGGCCACCCGGGTTGAACCAAATCGCTGCGCCGTCGGCGGCAAACCCGGTGTAGGCTGCCGCCATGCCGCGTGATCGCTCGCCAAGCTGCAGCGTTTGATAGTGGGTACTGTCCGCGCTTGCCGCCTGCGGATACACCATCGACACAAGACACGTGGCGACGAACGCATTGCCTAGGGCCCTCCCCATGCCTCCACTCATGGCGCCGACTCTACCGCAAACGCGAGTTCGTGTCTCGCGCAGCCAGCGAAGATTTGTGCGTATTTCGTCTAGGGCGTGTACCAGATCGGCGAGCTGTACGCGCGCTCTTGAATCACCGAGGGGTGCCCCGTGTCGTTCGGATCCATGCCGAGTGCGATCGCGTCCGACAGCGTGTGCCTGGGCGTTGGGATCTGAACCACCCGAAGATAGTAGAAAGC
>JAFDFW010000371.1 GCA_019309605.1 Deltaproteobacteria bacterium
GATGCTCTCGGTTTGGCGCTCCAGAACAACGCTGAATCACTGCACGGACAGGTGTTTCGAAAGCATGCAGTCGTGCAAATGTGCGATGGAGAGCGCACGTTCTGGTCACCTTATCTCAATCTAGAAGTGGAAGATGAGCCCGACGGTTCGGTCATCCGCGGCCGGTTTTCACCGCACCCAAACGTGTGGACGATGTTCATGGCGGTCTATATTTTGCTGGCGATTGTTGCGCTCGGTGGGCTGTCGTACGGCATGGTTCAGTACACGCTCGGCGAGTCGCCCTGGTCTCTCTTGGTCGCGCCTGCGGCCGCCGCGCTGTTCGGTTTCGTCTACGGAGCCACTTTGATAGGCCAAGGCCTCGGCGCTGAGCAGATGTACACAATGCGCAGCCTGATCGATCGCGTTTGCGTAGAGGCGCTCGGTGCTCCTGTTGACCTCCGGGCGGGCGTCACACAGGAAATGCGCTGAGTTGGTACTGCACTTGCATCGCACGACCCTGAGAAGAGGGTTTGCACGTGATCCCCAGCAATGACGCAAAACTCAGGCGCATAACCCGGTTAGACGCGCAGATTTTGCACAGGACGGAGCGCGCACACAGGGATGTGTTGTTGAAAGTGTTTTTCAATGACAATCCGTTGATTTTTGTAGCGAATTGTACACACTCGGCAGGTCCAGGCGGGTTGGAGATAGGGATAAAGCCATGAAGATGAATAAGTCTTTGGTTACGCGGTTTGTTTTTGCCGCGATGTTGGCCGTTGCAGTGGCAGCGACTGGGTGCGGAAGCGACGATAACGGCGGCGCTGGAAGCGGCGGCGCTGGAAGCGGCGGTGACGGCGGCGCTGGAAGCGGCGGTGACGGCGGCGGCGGTGACGGCGGCAGCGGCGGCACGGTCACGCCGGGTGCGGTGACTGCGACACCAGCCGGTCAGTCCTTCCCGACCAACCTTGCGGTTGAGTTGAGCACGGACGGCGACGGCCCCATCTATTACACGACCGACACCACTCCCGTCCTGGATGAGGACGGCAACGTGCAGGGCACGGAGTACACCGGGCAAATCGCGCTCACCGCGACCACAGTCCTGAAGTTCCTCGCACTAGTTGACCCGGGCGCCGGTGGCGCCGGCGGCGGCAGCGGGCCGACGTACTCCCCCGAACAGATGGAAGGCTACACCCAAGTCGGCACCAGCTCGGAGCGGATTCAGTGGGCGAAGAGCGGGCACGGCGACATCACTGCCGAGGCCTGGCGTCACTGGGACGACGATGGCGCAGTCCCGAGCAGGTGCGCGAAGTGCCACGGGGCGCAGGCGCCCGACCACCCGCTGCCTAACGTGGGCTTCCTCGAGTACATCGGCACCGGCGAGAACCTCAGTTCGGTCCCGGCTCCGTTGGGTCTCGAGTGCGTCAACTGCCATCAGTGGAATCCGACCGTCTACAGTAACCTCGGTCTTTACCCATATCTCGAGCCCATCTCGAGCCCGTGGACTTCCCCTCCGGGGCGGAGCTCTCCGTCTATAGCCCGAGCAATATCTGCATGACCTGCCACCAGGGTCGTGAGTCCGGCCTGGACGTGCAGGACAGGATCGACGGTGACGATGGCGTAGGGCCCTACCGGTTCATCAACATCCACTACTACCCGGCGGCGGCGACGGTGTTGGGCGGCGAGGCCATCGGCGGGTACCAGTACCCGGGCCAGGACTACCGGCCGCGGAACCCGTTCCCCTCTCATCCCGACAACTACGCGAACTGCGTCGGCTGCCACATGAGGAACGCCGAGAACGGCGAGGCGCACACATGGATGCCGGGCGTCGACAACTGCACCGGCTGCCACGACGAGGGCGACAGCTTCGAAACGCTCGCGGGTTCGCCTAGCACGAACTACGACAACCTCTGGGGCTCGACCGAGGTAGGGCAAGGTCTCGTTGCCGAGCTCTATGCCGCCATTCAGGCCTACTCGGAGAACGTGTGCGTTCTCCCAGACACCGGAGAGTCCTGCGGGCCGATCGTTTACGACAGCCATCGCTATCCGTACTGGTTCGACGGCGAGGGCAGCAGCTATAGCAACTTCGACGCGACGCTTCTGCCGGCGGCCTACAACTACCAGGCCGCTCAGAAGGACCCAGCCGGCTTCATCCACAACGGGACCTATGTCCAGCAGATCGTCCATGACTCGCTGGTCGATCTCGGCGGGTCAACGGATGTGGACGTCCCCGGTCGTGGTGACTGGGAGCTCAACGGGTCGGATATTGGCAATGCGTCGAAGTCGCAGCAGTGGCAGCTCAGCGGCCATGGGGCGCTAGACGAAGAGCCATTCCGTCACTGGGACGACGACGGCGCGGTTTCGGCCTCCTGCTCGAAGTGCCACAGCGCGGGAGGCTTCGCGGAGTTCGCCACGAATACCGCTACGACCTCGCAGCTCCCAACGCGCGGCGTGGACTGCGTGGCGTGTCACGAAAGCGCCAACCTCTTCGCCAACACGGCCACCCGCTGGGACACCGCAGACACGGCCGGGGGCATGCAAAACCTCGAGCCGGTCGAGTTCCCGTCCGGTGCTATGCTCACGCTCGACAACAACGGCAACCTCTGCATGGGCTGCCACCAGGGCCGCTCCTCGGGCCTCGACGTGGACACGGCTGAAGACAACGAAGTGGTCAACGGTGTGGACCCGTCGTTCGACTTCATCAACATCCACTACTACGCGGCAGCAGCCACACTATTCGGCAGCGAAGCAAACGGTGGGTACCAGTACGCCGGGGAGACGTATCGCGGACGGAACGAGTTCGTTGGTCTCCACACCAGCAACTCGACAGGGCGGAGCCTGGTCGACTGCATGGGCTGCCACATGAACTCCTCCCCCGATCCCGACATGCGCGCCAAGCACACCTTCTTGCCGCAAGAGAACTCGGACTGCACGGAGTGCCACGCGTCGGGCGGAGACAAGTTCAGGGACTTGATGACCACGCCGCGATCCAACTTCTTCGCCATCGAAAGCTTGACGGCGCAGTTGTACACCGCGATCCAGGACTACTCTGCCGACGGCGGGCTGGGGGTCGATTCCCCGGTCCTCTACGACAGCCATGCGTACCCGTACTGGTTCCACGACAACGGGATGGGCGCCACCTACGGCAATCGGTACCGGGACTTCGACCGGACCTTGCTGAGAGCGGCGTACAACTACCAGGTCGCCTTGAAGGACCCAGCTGGATACATCCACAACGGGACCTACCAGCAGCAGATCGTCTGGGACTCCATCGTCGACCTGGGCGCGTGTCCGAACCTGAACCCGCCGCCTGCGGACCGGCCTCCCAACCCCTGTCCGTAAGCCACAGGCTGTAAACAGCCGGAAACGGTAATACGGGGCACGTCTTCACTTGAAGGCGCGCCCCGTATGCTTATGATCGTCCTGATGTTCTCTCCCCGGCGAGTTTCTTGGCTGCCCATCTCGTTCGCCAGGAGGTTCGGGGCACAGGGTTGCTGGGTTGCCGGGTTCTCATTGGCAGCCCTCGTGCTGGCAGGCTGCGTCGAGGCGCGCGAGTTCGCTGAGCCGCCGGCCGTGTTTGCCGACGTGGCACCGATCCTCGATGAGAGCTGTGTCGAATGCCATAGCGGCCCCATGGCAGAGGCCGACTATCGGCTCGAGGACTACTTTCAAACCGTTCGGTGCATTCCGGACCCTGAAGGCCAGCCTGCCACGCTGCCGTCCGACCCAACCGCGCCGATCTTGGCAGTCCTCGGGCGTCCCGATCATGCGGACTTGCTCGATGAGGAGCAGACTCGCGGGCTGACGACCTGGGTGACCGACGGCGCGGTTCCCGCGAGTCGGAGCACGCATCCCGGCAAGTGGACCGACCCGCGCGCCAGCGAATGGCACGGGATTTATCTCAGAGAAACCGACTGGCAGCCGATTGTCGATCCCACACGCGAAGACGCGTGCGGTCTTTGTCACGATGGGTCTCCCGCGCCCGTCGAAGGGGTCATCAACTTCCCGCCGGACGCTACGCCCTGCACCGACTGCCACTCGCTTCCAGGCGGCGTGATGTCTTGCGGTACCTGCCATGGCGATGGGGCGCGCGCCTATCCGCCGAGAGATCAGTGCTACTTCCGCGGTCCTCCCGAGGGTTACGCGCATGGGCCTCATGTGGAGCATTCCGCAAACAACCCAAGTGGTCTCGACTGCGAGAGCTGCCACTTCGGTGAGGACTTTACGATGCTCGCGGGCACCCACGGCAACGGCGAGGTCGACGTGGTCTTCGATCCCATCTGGGACCCCGCCGACTACGACTTTGAAAGCGGGGACTGCGCCTCGAGTTGCCACATACGAGGTGGCACGAATCCAGAGGTCGCCTGGGAAGAAGAAGGCCTCAACCTAAGCTGCAACGCCTGCCACCTAAACCCGCCTCTCTTCCACTCTACGGGCCCCTGCAACGGCTGCCACATAGGCATCAACCCAGAGGGAACGCAGCTCACCCCCGAAGCCCCGCACATCGACGGCAAAGTCGACGTCAACTAGGCAGCGCCAGTTTAGGCAGCGGCAGTTTGGGCAGCGCCAGTTTAGTTACACCGCCCGCCCACCCCCGCCCGTAATCCTCCCTGCCGCGCCCATCGCTTTGCTCGGGCTTGGCGGCGCATTCGCGCCGGGCTTCACCCTGCGGGCTTGCGCTGCCGCGCATGGCTTGCAGCGGCAGTGCCGATGGTCAGCGGTTTAGCGCTCTAGCTTCCAAGTCATCATTGCGAATTGGCGCGTAGATGGATAGGCTCGCGCCGGACTGACGGAAGGTGGACGTGGATGAAGCGGTTGTTCAACCGACGGGTGATCCTGAACTGGTTTCTTACCGGAGGTACATTCGCCTGGATGGGGTCAGTCCTCTATCCGGTGCTGCGTTTCCTGAGCCCGCCCCCGGAGCAAGAGGCGGCGGTCTCCTCCGTGAAGGCGGTCACCCTCACTGAGATGCAGCCCAACTCCGGGAAGATCTTCAAGTTTCAAGTTCGGGCGAAAGCCGGCTTTGATCGTGCGGCGACCCGACGGCACCTTTGGCGCGTTCCTCGCCAAGTGCACCCACCTCGACTGCGTCGTGCAGTACCGCGAAGACAAAGAGCGGATTTGGTGCGCCTGCCACGACGGGTTCTACGACCTCAGCGGGACCAATGTGGCGGGTCCACCGCCAAGGCCATTGGACGCCTTGGAGGTGCACATAAAGGGAGACGATGTCTACGTCACCCGAAAATCCTGAGCACGGGCTCCTGGCCTGGGCCAAGGATCGCTACCCAGTCGACAAGATGGTCGAATGGGCCAAGCACAAGACCGTGCCGGTCGGACCTGGCTCGTTTTGGTACTACTTCGGTGGAATCACGCTCTTCCTGTTTCTCATTCAGGTAGGAACCGGAATCCTCCTGATGTTCTATTACAAGGGGAGCTCCGATACCGCGTTTGAGAGCGTTCGATTCATCTCGTCCAAGGTG
>JAFDFW010000372.1 GCA_019309605.1 Deltaproteobacteria bacterium
GCCATCCTCGCGGTAGCAGATAGCCAGATTGACCGGCGACAGAGAGCACGATCTCTTGGGTGGGAATAACCGGGATTACTCGTGGTTGAAAAGCCGATGCGTGAACGACAATCGTTCTTGACGTTCACTACGGCTGCACCTCAAACGCACCGACGTCGCAGCCCCAAACGAAACAGCGACCCGCGGAGTGATCCGAAGGCCGCCGTTCAGGCAAAGAAGAATCCCGCGAAGCGGGGTCTTTCACTGGTTGCTGTTGGCTATCGAGTCCCGCCGGTCGTCACCGAACTAGCCTCCGAAGATATGATCGATGAGCGCGATGGTGTCGACGATCAACGGATAGACCAAGTCCTGCCCCCTCGCTTGATCGTTCTCGTCGGGGGGTTGTCGGTGATTCAAGCCTCTGCGGACGTCGCCTCAATCCGACTAATCGAACTCAGCCGTCAGGGTTGAGGTCGTGAGGTTGCCCTCCCCGTACCCCTCCGCTTCCCAGGTCCCACTCACGCCCTCGAATCGCCCAGTGCCCCCCGTCAGGGTGCCGGTGACGTAGGTTTCGGACACGGCGCCGCTCTGGCACGCGAACTGGCCCTCGTCGGTTACCCCGCTGAGAAGCGAACCGTCGCGATAGGTCTGGACCCAAACTTGGCTAAGGTCTCCTCCATACCCGTTGGCGCAACGGTCATAGGGACCCATCGGCCCGACGACGGCTCGCACGTCGTGATGAGCGGTTCCCCGCGGCCCTTTTGCGATTGCGTTCACCAGCACGGTGAACTGGCCGGTGTCCTCATTGAACCCCACAATGAAGTTGCTCCCAGAGATCCGTTGGCTGATGTCTGGCCCTGAGTGCCACCAGCTGTGTGCGTCTGCGACCCCGAAGAGGGCGAACCCCAGCGCGGCCACTCCAATAAAGATTCCCGTTTTCATGACGACCTCCCTGTCTCCAATGGAGCGAGGCGCCATGTTTGCCGCCTCGCTCAAAACTCTTCCGTAGCTCAACGGAATGATGACTGTCTCGCACTTATATCGAGGCGTCTATAGGTAATTCCTCCAATTCTTTGGGGGGCGAACGGCTTTCGTTCACGCGACTTTGAAACGCGTATTTTTCGCGGGCAGGGGCCTATCCCTGGCCGCCAACTACCACCAGCCAGTGGACCAACCACCTAGGTAAAACGCAGCGAGAGCACAGGGGACGATCACAGGGCCGAAGGCTTTAGCCGCCCGAACCCCCTCGGGCACCACCCCCCGCAGGTTTTGCGTTCGGGGCGTGGGGGCGCAGCGGGTGCGCTAGCTCGAATAACAACCATTACTCATGGTCGCGAAGCCGAGGCGTGTACGACAACCGGTCGTGCCAACTCATCAACCGCTACAGTTTGCTCGGTGACTCTTTCGCGCGGCTGGCGAGGCGCGGGCGTTCACTTCACTCGGAACCTTCCCAGGAAATTTGGGGTCTCCCACTCCGCCCTTTCCCCCGTGATCTCGATCGCTTGGTCGTGATTTCGCGGCGCACAGCGAGATCCACACCCCTTTTCTCAGAGTACCCGGATGTGTTGCTCGATCCGGGTGGATATCCGGCGCGTCGGGCTACGGGGCGTCTTGTGGTGCGAAGACGAATGGGAATGTGAATCGGAGGCTCTTGCCCGAGCGGCGGCGGGGAAAACGAATTGCGCTCACGACGCGGGCCACGCAGCGCTCGACGGTGTTGTTCTCGAGGACCTGGACGCCTTTGACGTAGCCGGTGCGCACGACGGCGAACCGCACGGAAACTTTGCCGGCGAGCTCGGGCTCGTAGCGAAGCGCTGATTCGTAGCAGCGGCTGATCTTTGGGAGGTCCTTGCTGATCTTCTGGCGCACCACGAACGCGTCGATGTGGCCGTAATAGCCTGCTTGGACCTGGGCCGGTCCAAGGAGTCCCGTCAGCGCAACCACGACGGCAAGGGACACGAATCGTAGACCCCTGGAAGACATCCCAAACAGATACGCGCCGGCCCGCCTCGGCTGCAAAAAATCAGCGGAATGCGGGCTACGCACCGTCTAAACGCGGGGGATCGCGGAGGCCGTGATACAACTATTCTCATATGGCTCGTAGATCGTCCGAAACGTCGTGTCTTCAGCGCACGCGCAAGCGACTCCGACGCCATGCCAACAGCCTCATCGGCGAAGGCTTTTTCGGGGGCCTCTCGCGGCTTGGCCGCCTACACCCGATGGCAAACCCCGCCAAGCACGGTGTACAGGTGATCAGGGACGTCGAGTACCTGCGCACGGGTAACCCGCGTCACAGACTCGATATCTACCGGCCCGCGAATCGGACCGGCGCCCTGCCGATCGTGATCTACATGCACGGCGGCGGCTTCCATCTGCTGTCGAAGAACACCCACTGGCTCATGGGGCTCGCGTTTGCGCGCGCCGGCTACCTGGTGCTCAACGTCGACTACCGCCTAGCGCCGAAGAACCCGTACCCCGCAGCCGTGTCCGATGTTTGCGCTGCGCTCGAATGGGTCGCTGAAAACGCGGAATCCTATGGTGGCGACTTGAGCCGCCTCGTCTGCGCCGGAGAGTCGGCCGGCGGTAACCTGGCGACCGCGCTCACCATCTGCTGTTGCTACCGGCGACCTGAAGAGTTTGCCCAGCGCGCTTTCGCGACCGGTTTGGTGCCAACCGCCGTGGTCCCTGCATGCGCGCCGCTTCAGGTCACGAACCCCGCGCGCCTGAATCGCAAACGCAAGTTGCCGCGATGGGTGAACGACGTCCTCGAGGGCATCAACGAAGCGTACCTCGGCAACCTTCACGACCCAGCGCCCGGCGAGCTCGATCTCGCGGACCCGCTTCACGTCTTCGAGCGTCGAGAACGACCCGACCGCCCTCTCCCGGGTTTCTTCGTGCCCATCGGCACGCGGGACCCATTGCTGGACGACACACGCCGCCTCGACCGCGCGCTCAAAGCGATGGGCGTCGAGTGCGAAGCACGTTACTACGAAGGCGAGCTCCACGCGTTTCACGCCTTTGTGTGGCGACGACAAGCGCGACGATGCTGGCGCGAACAGCTCGCATTCCTGGCGCGAGCGCTCCAACATCCACGCGAGCCCCGCCACGAGTTCGTCGCTCAAGCCTAGTCGCTTAGACGCTAGCGGCCGTCAGCGCTTTTCGGAGCCGCCGAGTAATACGGTCATCAACGGGCTGCCGTCGACCTTCGCTTCCTTGACCAAGGCGTCCAGCAACTGTTTGCCCAGACGCGCGAGATCCAAGAGCTCGCGGATGCGTTCCTCTTGGAACTGCGCCCTCGCCCGCTCTTCCGGCTGCTGGGCCTTGTCGTTTAAGAACCGAATCGCGTCTTCCATGATGTCGATGGCGTCGAGAACCTCGACTCGTTCGCGCTCGTTGAATACGCGGGAGATCATTTTCCAGAAGTTGCCCTCGGCCGCGTAGTGATCACGGCGCTCACCCTGAATCCAGACCTTCTTGACGACTCCCCAGCGGGTGAGCTCGTTGAGCGTCATCGAGACCGCGCCGCTGCTGAGTTGGAGCCGGTCCTGCATTTCGGGGGCGCTGAGCGGGCGCTCGGACAGATACAGGATCGCCCAAAGCCGCCCCATGTTCCGTTTGAACCCCCAGAATTCGATCAGGCGGCCAATCGAATCGCTCACCAGGACCTCGCTTTGCCAGAGCTCCTCTTCGCCGCTCGCCACCCTAGCGCCCTACCCCGAACCCCAACCCTTGACCAGCCGCCCACTCGCATCAAAGCTGCAGCGCATGGAACGACCTACGTTCGAAGCCATGCTCGAAGCAGCAACTGGCGTGAACCGCGACGGCAACGAGTACACCGTCGCGGAGGACTACAGCCTGTCGGTGTACATCGGCAAACCAGGCCAGGCGATGGAGGTATCGGAGGTCGCCCGGCTGAGGCTCGATGAGGCTTTTTGTGAGGCGACGTCCCGCGAGCACGAGACCGCCTATTACGTGGAGTACAGCAGCCTACACGGGCTTCGCGTTCGGCCGCCAAGTGGCGGTGCTGGCCGCCGTGCCGGTTTCAGCTAGGCGATAGTGCGAGAGCGGTGGCGCCGGACAAACAGACGCCGACGGCGTCTGGGCGATAGGGTGACCCCTGCAAGTCTCGTGGCCGCCCGGTGGATTTGACGTACGATGTACGCGGGGGTTTACGGATCGTGTCCGCACGCATTCTTGTCTGTGACGACGAAGCCAGTCTGCGCGAGATGTTGCAGATCTTGCTGCGGCGCGAGGGCTATCGCGTCGACGTGGTAGACGGTGTTCACGCGGCGCGCGAGCAGCTCGGCAGCGCTGACCCGTACGACCTGGTCATCACCGACCTGGTGATGCCCGATGGCACGGGCATGGAAGTGCTCGACGCGGTTCGGGCGCGCTCGGCCGACACGCAAATCTTGATGGTCACGGCGTACGCGACCACGGAGCAGGCGGTCGAGGCCATGCGCAAAGGCGCGTACGACTACGTACAAAAACCGTTCAAGAACCACGAGCTTCTCGCAACGCTCGAAAAGGCACTCGAAAAGCGCGCCATCGTGGCGGAAAATCAGACGCTCCGTGCCGAGATCTCGGCGCGGTGGAGCGAAGGTCAGCTCATCGGCAAGAGCCCGGCGATGGACCGGCTTCGCGACCTCATCAAGCGCGTGGCCAATTCGACGACGAGCGTTCTGATCACGGGCGAAAGCGGGACCGGCAAAGAGATGGTCGCCCGCGCCCTACACTTCCAAAGCCCCCGCGCCGACGAGCCGTTCGTGGTGTTGAACTGCGGCGCAATCCCGGAGAACCTCATCGAAAGCGAGCTCTTCGGTCATATCAAAGGCGCGTTCACGGGTGCCATCGCGGCGAAGGAAGGCCTCTTTCGGGCCGCCAACGGCGGCACCCTTTTTCTCGATGAGGTGGGCGAGCTTCCGCCGCCACTGCAAGTGAAGCTCCTGCGCGTGCTGCAGGATCGAAAAGTGCGACCAGTCGGTGGCAGCGCCGAGGTCGAGGTGGACGTTCGGGTCGTCGCCGCCACCAACCGCGACGTCGAGTCCGAAGTCGAAGCCGGCACGTTCCGCGAAGACCTCTTCTACCGCTTGAATGTGATCCGCATCGAGGCGCCGCCTCTGCGAGAGCGGCCCGAGGATATCCCGGTCCTCGCTGGCTACTTCCTCCAAAAGCACGCGGCCCTCCAAGGCCGCCGTCTCGAGGGAACTCGAAAACATCGTGGAACGCGGCGTCACGCTGGCGCCAGGGAGCACGGTGAACCGCGAGGACCTCGGCGATACGCATCCTTCGAAGAAAACCGCCAGCATCTCGCAGATCCCCGAGGGTAACTTCGATCTCGATAATTATCTCACCCAGGTCGAGAAGGAGCTGCTGTTCCGGGCGCTCGATCAGGCCGGAGGCGTGCGCACGAAAGCCGCCGAGCTGCTCGGAATGAGCTTCCGGCAGTTCCGGTATCGTTTGGCAAAGCACATATCGCCCGAAGTGGGCGATGCGGCCGGCGATTGATATAGTGGGACTTGGAGGGTCTTTCTTGTCAGGTCATCTGCGGCGCGCTGGCTTCACCACGATTGAATTGATGATTGGCGTTGTGATTGTCGGCATCTTGGCTGCGGTCGCGATCCCGTCGTTCAAGGGTTATGTCTACCGCGGCCGCGTCGCCGAGGCGGTGACCATCCTCAACGAGATCAAGACTCGGCAGGAGGCCTATCGGGGCCGTTTCGGCAACTATGCAGCGGTGGACGGCGACGACTGGGGCACGTGGACACCGGGCACGCTTCCCGGAGTTTATGCCGTCCCTTGGCCGAGCTCCCCCGAGTGGGAGGAGCTTGGGCTCAGCCCGCCCGGGAAGGTGCGGTTTCAGTATGCGACGATCGCCGGCCAGCCGGGAGAGGCGCCTCCAGGGGCCACGAATCTCGACCCGAACAGTTTCTGGTTCGCCGCACAGGCTGTAGGTGACCTCGACGGAGACGGCGACACCTTCATCCTCGAGGTCTATTCGGACTCGCGCATCATGTTCAACAGCGCGGTGGGCCAAGGAGGATGGGAATGAGGCGCAACCAAGGCTTTACGATAACGGAGCTGATGATCACCGTGGTGATCATGGGTGTCTTGGCGTCTATCGCCATCCCGAGCTTCACCAATTATATCTACAAGGCCCGCGTGACGGAAGCGACGAACTTCCTCGGGGTCAGGAAGCGTACCGAAGCGAGTTCGGCCAGTACTGCGCCGTGGATGGAGACGACTGGGGGTCCTGGAACCCTGCGGACATTCCAGGCATCGACCCGGTCGTGTGGACGACCACCACCGAGTGGCAGCAGCTTGGAGCGGAGCCGGACGGGCCGATCCGCTTCCACTACGCCACAATCGCGGGCTTTCCGGGCGCCAGTCCGCCGAGCGACACCAACCTCGACGATGACGACCACTGGTTCGCGGCTCGGGCCGAGGGAGACCTCAATGACGACAACACCACGTTCTTCCTCGAGATCTACTCCCAATCGACCCATATTTATAACAGTGCCACTGCAGAAGGCGGCTGGGAGTGACAT
>JAFDFW010000373.1 GCA_019309605.1 Deltaproteobacteria bacterium
CTCGGTGTCGCGTACACCTCCAGCACGCCGTCCTTGTTGAGGTCGCCGATTTCGATCTCGTGGACGAACGTGTCCTTCTTCGCGTCGATTCGCTCCACCTTCCACTTGTTCACTTGCTGCCGCAGCACAGAGACCACGCCCTGGTCGTGCGTGGCGACCGCGATTGCTGGCGTGCCGTCACCATAGAGGTCTGCGATCTCCGCGTCGCGCATACGGTTGAACTTTCCGCCGAACTCACCGTGCCAGAGCGTACTTGGCTGCAATTTCCCCTTCGTCCGCCGCCACAGCTTCACGTATGCACCAGAGCCACCGAGGGTGAGGATACCTGGTGCCTGGCCACGTGGCGTCAGCACTGCGGCCTTGTGGAACACGTTGCTCTGCGCGTCCTCCACGGTCTCGGTCTTCCACTCCCCGTGTTCGCGCGTGAGGATGTCGAGCCGCGCGGGACCGGGATTCGCCGTGGCGTGGCCATCGACGACCTCGAACTGAGAGTATGCCAGGAGCAGGCCGTTCGGGAGTGAGTCCGCCACGGCGGTCGCCGCCGCCGTCTTCACGGGCGCTTGCGCGGGCTTGTCATCCGCCGCTGCGCTCGTCCCCTGTGCAGCCGCTGCCGGCGCCTCGGTTGGGGCCGTCGTCTCACCGCCCTTGCACGCGAGCACGAAGAACAACGCCCAGACTCCAAATCGAATCACTGCTTGATGTCGCATGTGGCGTCGCTACCAACCGTTGCGGCTCGGCGCAACTAACCGCCGGAGGCCGCGCTCTGGGCGGGCAATTTGACCCTTTAGCGTGTACCGGCTACCCCAGGCCGCACAGACATGAGAGCGAATCCAAAACGAATCGCCTTCTTCGTTTTGAAGCTGGTTTTCTCTGTCGGCATGCTTGCGTTCATCTTTCGCAAGGTGCTCCGCCGGGACGGTGCGGACGACTTGCTCGCACGATTGAGCGATTTGCACTGGAGCTGGGTGGCCGCCGCGGTGCTCATGCAGCTCATCGCGATCGGCTTCAGCACCGTACGTTGGCAACGGCTACTCGTGGGCCAAGGGATCTTCCCCAAGTGGGGATTCCTCGGGGGCTCGATCATGATCGCTCGTTTCTGGGGCGCCTTCACTCCGGGCGGCTTCACGGGTTTCGGCGGCTGGCGCATCTACGACGTCGCGAAGCACACAGGCAAGACCGCCCGCGCAACCGCCACCATCGGTGTCGAGATGATCCTCGGCCAGCTCGCATTCGGCGTGGTGGTCATGCTGGGCAGCATCTTCGGCATGCGGTTCATCGGCACGGACGGCGTGCTCCTCGTGAACGCCCTCTTCCTGTCGATCATCGTCGTCGGCCTCGCGTTTCTTGCTCAGCCTCAACTCTTTCTCTTCTTCACCCGCTTCGTTCCCGAAGGTATTCGCGCACGCGTTCAAACTTTGATCGACGCCGTCGGCGCGTACCAAGGCAAAGCCGGCCTTCTGATTCAAGCCGCCGCCCTAGGCGTGGGCACACACGCCTTCAACAACCTGATCTACGTCTGCGCCGCGCGCGCACTCGGTGTCGAGCTGAGCATCGGCGAGGTGTTCTTCGCCTCATCGTTGCAGATCCTTGCAACTCTCATTCCGGCATCGATCAACGGAATCGGCCTTCGTGAAGCTGCAGCGGTTGCGCTCTACACCTCCCCGGCCGTTGGGCTGCCGCTCGCGGTCGCCGTCCTCATTCCCACCCTCGGGTTTGCTTGCGAGATGTTCGTGTCCGCATTTGGTGGCGCGATCTTCCTTCTACGCAAGTCGGGCTACAGCCCCGAGATCCGCGTCGAAGACCCGGACCGGGAAGACCTCGTGAGTCAGGCCATTCCCAAAGCCCCTCGCGAAGCCTGGCCACATCCGATCCGCGGCTTCGTGGTCGGATTCAGCTCAGGTGCCTTTGCTGGCATTCTCGTCGGATTGGGCGAGGCCATCGTCATCGCGCTTTCCTCGGCAGGCGCAACGGGGGCTCGGGTGTTCCTCTATGGGCCCCTTGCTTACGGGCTGTTCTGCGGCGCGTTCGGCGCCGGCCTCGGTTTCGTCACCGCACTGAGCGGCCGCTGGATGAAGCGTTACGCTCTTCACGAACGGGAAGCCTTCGGATACTTCGCCGCGGCGATCTCCGGCATGTTCGCCTTCGCGCTCGGCGCGTTTCGGATTCGCCGCGACCTCTTCCACGAGGAGCTCGTCTGGAAGAGCGCGATCGGTCTCGCGGTCCTGTTGGGATGTGCCTTCGTCGCTGCGGGCATGAGCGCGATCGTCGCGCGCGTCCTTCGCGTGCTCGTACAGCGTGCGCCCTTCGAGCGGCTCGTCCACGCTCCAACTGCCTTCGCCTTGTTAGCTGTTCTCGGAGTGGGGCTTGCTGGCAACATCATGCTCGGGGACCGCACCTCGCACGCCGGCACGTCGGATGATGTGATCGAGGCCGGTGAACAAGAGGGCAACGTCCTCTTCCTCGTGGTCGACACCCTTCGCGCCGACCACCTTCCGATGCATGGATACGAGAACGGCAGCACGCCGAACCTCGACCGTCTCGCGGAGGATGCGATTCGGTTCGATCAGGCCTTCACCAACTCGAGCTGGACGCGTCCGAGCTTCGCTTCGATCCTGACCGGGCGCCTTCCGTCGAGCCACGGCGTCATGGCGAAGAGCGACGCGCTCCCCGATACCGTCACCACGCTGCCGGAAGCACTCAAGACTGCGGGCTACACCACGGCCGGGTACGCCACGAATTTCAACGTCGCTCCTTACTTCAATTTCCATCAGGGCTTCGACGAGTACTCCTACCTCGAGCCCGAGTTTGTCCTCGGCGCCGACGACGCGAGCGCCAAGCTCCTGCTGATGCAGTTCATCCGGCAGCGCATCGAGAAGATGCGCGCCATGCAGGGCGAGGTGTTGCCCGGCACGGCCTATCAGGATGCCGAAACCGTCAATGGCGCCCTCACCAGCTGGATCGACCGGCAGCCCGCATCACCTTGGTTCCTGTTCGCCGGGTACATGGACCCGCACGACCCGTACTTCTCCCATCCCTATGATGGCAGCGGGTATGCGCGCGCCGCGCACCAGCACCCCGACCCGTCCGAGGCCCCCGCGCTCACCGCGTTGTATGACGGTGAGATCAGCTACTGGGATGTCGAGCTCGGAAAGCTCCTCGACGGGCTTCGCGCGCGCGGGCTCTACGATGACCTGACGATCATCGTGACGAGTGACCACGGCGAAGAGTTCAACGAGCACGGCGGCTTCTGGCACGGCACCACGCTGTACGACGAGCAGGTTCATGTTCCCTTGCTCGTGAAACTCCCGCAGAGCCGACGCGGAGGAACCGTCGTTCGCCACTGGGTACAGAGCATCGACCTGATGCCCACGGTGCTGAAGCTCTTCGATGCGCCGGTTCCGGAGGGTGTGCAAGGCGGTGACCTCTTCACCGGAACCGATGTCGTCTACGCCGAAGAGAGCCACGAGGGTAATGTCCTCGAATCGGTCCGCGAGTTAGATGGCACCGACGAATACAAACTCATCACGGCTAACCGCGACAACCCACGCGGCCTGAAACCGCTCGAGCTTTATCGCGTCGATCTCGACCCCGCCGAGCAAGAAAACCTCGCCTAGAAGCCATCGGCTACATAGAGCGCTAGGCGGCAAACTAGGCTAAGGTACCTTCGGGTCGCGCATGGAGTCACTCGCTGCAGTAGACCTGGGCTCGAACAGCTTTCACATGGTGATCGCCCGGGTGGATCACGGTGGCATTCAGATCGTGGACCGCCTCCGGGAGCCGGTGCGCCTGGCGGCCGGCCTCCAAGAGGACGGCTCGCTCGACGAAGAGTCGCAGGAACGCGCGATGAAGTGCCTCACCTGACTTCGGCGCTGAGCAGGTGCGTGCGGTCGGGACAAACACCCTTCGCAAGGCCCGCAACTCACGCAAGGTACTGCGGCAGGCACGAGAGGCGCTGGGCCATCGCATCGACATCATCCCGGGTCGCGAAGAGGCGCGCCTGATCTACCTGGGCGTGTCGCACGGCATCGCGGGCGCACCGGCGAGGCGGCTCGTGGTGGACATCGGCGGCGGGAGCACCGAGTTCATCATCGGCGATGCCTTCGATCCCGTGTCCGTACACAGCATGTACATGGGCTGCGTCGGCTTCACCAAGCAGTTCTTCGGCGACGGCAAGATCAGCCGTAAGCGTATGAAACACGCCAAGCTCGCCGCTGGCCTCGAGCTTCAACCGGTCGAGAAGAAGCTTCGCAAGGCCGGCTGGGAGCGCGCGATCGGGGCCTCGGGGACGATTCGTTCCGTCGCGAGGATCCTCAACGAGACCGGCTGGGCCCACGGCACCATCACGGCGGAAGGCCTCGACAAGCTCGAACAAGCGATGCTCACGGCGGGGCGCTTGGATCAGCTCGAGCTTCCTGGGCTCGATGCAGACCGGCGTCCGGTGTTCGCAGGTGGCGTTGCGATTCTCGCCACCGTCTTCGAACGACTCAAGATCGACGAGATGTGGGTTTCACCCACGGCCCTTCGTGAAGGCCTATTGTACGACATGCTCGGCCGCCTCCAAGATGAAGACCCGCGCGACCGCACGATCGCGATGCTGTGCAATCGATACTCGATCGACCAGGCCCACGCGGATCGCGTCCAGGCCACCGCGCTCGGCTTGCTCGGCCAAGTGGTCGAGGACTGGGACTTGCGATCCGACGACGCCGCACATGCGCTTTCCTGGGCCGCGCAGCTGCACGAGATCGGCCTCGCCGTGAACTACACCGGTCACCACAAACATGGCGCATATCTCGTCGCATCGTCCGATTTGCCAGGCTTTTCCCGCGACGAGCAGGCTTTGGTAGCAGCGCTCGTCCGCGGCCACCGCCGCAAGCTCGACGATTCATACTTCGAGCTACTCCCCTTGGAGCTCGGGACGACCGCAAAGCGCCTGAGTGCCTTGCTTCGCCTCGCGGTACTCCTCAACCGCAACCGAGATCCAGAGGTTGTCGCGCTCCCGCATGTGAGTGCGAACGCAAACAAGCTCACTCTCACCTTCAACGAAGACTGGCTCGCCGATCACCCACTCGTGCTGGCTGATCTCGAACGC
>JAFDFW010000374.1 GCA_019309605.1 Deltaproteobacteria bacterium
CGCGCGAGTCGCGGGCCAAAAGAGAGCGGCACCCAACGAGACCAACCGAATCTTGTTCGGCGATCTCCACGTTCACACGACGCTTTCCGTCGATGCCTTCATGTGGAGCCTTCCTTTAATGGGAGGTGAGGGCGTCCACCCGCCGGCAGACGCCTGCGACTTTGCCCGTTTCTGCTCACAGCTCGACTTCTACGCGCTCACCGATCACGCCGAGGCGCTCAACCCGCGAACCTGGGAGATGAGCAGAGACTCGGTGCGCCAATGCAATGCGGTCGCGAGCGGGAACGAGCAGCCCGACACGATCGCCTTCACCGGCTACGAATGGACGCAGGTCGGCCTCACGCCTGAAGAGCACTACGGCCACAAGAACGTCATCTTCAAGTACGACACTGACGACGAGCTTCCAGCCCGTCCGATCTCGGCGCCCGGCATCACCGCACGCGCGTTTTCGAGCATCAGCGCGCTCTGGCCGCTGCTCACGCTTCCGGCACGCGCGTTTCCCAACCAACAGGGCTATCTAGACTTCGGGCGCCACCTCCGGGAGAACGCCCAGTATCCGGTTTGTCCCGAAGGCGTTGACAGCACGAAGCTCTCGCCCACCTGTCGCGAGCGAGCCGCCAGCCCCGATATCTTGTTTGAGAAGCTCAACGATTGGGGTCTCGATACAATCGTGATCCCGCACGGCACAACCTGGGGTTTCTATACGCCGCTTGGCTACACCTGGGACAAACAACTCCGTGCCGATCTCGACGACGCCAATCTGCAGCGCCTGGTCGAAGTGTTCTCAGGGCACGGCAACTCCGAAGAATACCGCAGCTTCCGCGCGGCCAACTTCACCGAAGACAGCATGGAGTGCCCCGAGCCCACCGACACCTACGAAGCCTGTTGCTGGCGGGCTGGCGAGGTCATCCGCGAGCGATGCGAGGATCCGGAGTCCGACGTATGTGACCAACGGGTGGAGAAGGCGAGGGCGGACTTCCTCCGTGTGGCGCTTGCCGGGCATGTGACGCTTCCGGGAGAGGATGTTCCGGACTGGCAGCAATGCGGCCAGTGCACCGACTGCTACCTGCCCGCTTATCAGTACCGGCCGGCCGGCTCGGTGCAGTACATGATGGCGAAGGGCGACTTCGAGAACCCGGAAGAGCCGCGACACGCGACGCTGGGTTTCATCGCGTCGAGCGACAATCACAGCGCGCGTCCCGGCACCGGCTACAAGGAGTTTGCGCGCCTGCAGATGACCGACGCGCGCGGGGCCCCCAGCGAGTCTTGGCGCAAATCGATGTTCGGCGACCGCGGCGAACCCGAGTCGGAGTCGACCACGTACACCGTCGACACGTTGATGCAGCGGCCTCCGTTCGAGCTGATGTGGATGGAACGGCAGGCGTCGTTTTTCATCACGGGTGGGCTCGTGGCCGTTCACGCGACCGAGCGCTCGCGCGAGGCGATTTGGGACGCGATGCAGACCCGCAACGTGTACGGCACGTCCGGCGACCGCATCTTGCTCTGGTTCGACATGAAGAACGGTCCCGAGGGCGTTCTGCCAATGGGCAGCGAGCTCGAGTTCAGCGGCACGCCGAAGTTCGAGGTGCGGGCTGCGGGGTCGTTCGAGCAGAAGCCGGGTTGTCCCCCAGACGTGATTCAGTCAGTCGGCGAGGAGCGCCTCGACCGTATCTGCGCCGGGGAGTGCTATCATCCCGACGACCGTCGCCGGCGCATCACCCGGGTCGAGGTGATCCGAATCCAGCGCCAGCGCAGCGAGGACGAGCCCCTCGCCGACCTCATCGAGGATCCCTGGAAGACCATTCCCTGTCCTGAGGGGCCCGAGCTCTGCGTCGTCGCGTTTGAAGATCCGTCGTACGGCGAGCTCGGCCGAGACCTGTTGTACTACGTTCGCGCCATTCAGGAGCCCACGCCGACCGTGAATGGTGGAGGCCTTCGATGCCGGGGCGGCGAGTGCGAGCCCTGCTACGGGAACTTCCGCACTTCCGGCGACGACGACTGCCTGCTCGACACCGAAGCACGCGCCTGGTCCTCTCCGATCTTCCTGCAGGCCGGCCCGCAGCCATGAGCCGGCCGTGGCTGCTCGCGGGCGGAATGCTCGTCGGGGCGGCCTTGGCCGTCTTTTACATCGTTCGCGTACCTGAGACCGCCGAGCCCGCCACGGATGCTGTCGCCTGGGTCAATGACCGGCCGATCTTTCGCGCATCGTATGAGAATGCACTGCAGGCCGTGGCGGGCGACCGCAAGGACGGGACGTTGCGACAAGACGATCGCGAACGGGTGCTCCAGCGCTTGATCGATCAGGAGCTATTGATCGATCGTGCGATCGAGCTCGGGCTCCACGAACGCGACCCACAAATTCGAAATCAGTTGGCGACTGCGATGATCGATTTCTTGGTGCGTCGCGCCGAAGACGATGCCGGCGCGGCCGACGAGGCAGAGCTCCGCGCGTTCTACGAGGAGCAACACTTTCGTTTCGAGCGCAGCCCGCAGTATCGCGTTGCCGTCGAAGGTGGGGCCGTTCCATTGCCCGATGGACTACTCCTGGCCAAGGAAATCGAGCAGCGCCTCGGCCCGAGCGCCGCACGGAAGGTCGCCGAGCTCGAGGTAGACGAGTCGGCGGTCATCGGTGAGGGCGGAGGACAGTACACGGTTCGTCTCCTCGAACGGCGCGGCGGCACGCCCGTGCCTTTCGACGAGGCCCGTGACGCTGTCGAGGCCGCGTATCTTCGGGCCCAGAGCGAAGCGGCAGTGCGGGAGTTTCTCGAGGTGGCCCGCCAGCGCACCGACATTCGTGTGGAGGCCGAGCGGTGAAACGCCTGGCGGTGCCGGCTCTGCTCCTCGGCCTTCTCGTTCCGGCGTCTGCGCTTGCACACCAAAAGAGCGTCTCGTATTCGAAGTGGACCCTCGTCGATGGCGGGGCCATCGCCGAGGTCAGGGTTCGGTGGCTCGAGCTCACGTCGCTCCCGCTCGCTCGGGATGCGACGCCCGACGCCCACGAGAGCTCGGGCGCGCTCCCCTATCTGCAAACCAAGCTCTCTCTCGAATCCGATGCCGGCCCCTGCGAAGCGATTCCGTCGAGCACGACCTGGCTCCCGGCCGAACGTGGCTGGCTCCGCCTCGAATGGCGCGTCCGCTGTGGCGCCCCCCCGACGAGCCTCCATAGCCAGCTTTTCACATCCCTTACCAACCATGTACACCTCGCGACGGTCCTCGGTCCCGAACCGATCGACGTCGTGCTTTCTTCGACAGCCCCGAAAGCCGCGATCGATGCGACGCGCCGTACGGTAGGAGCCCGGGGGATCGGCAGCTACGTGCGCCTCGGGGTCGAGCACATCCTCAGCGGCTGGGATCACATCGCGTTTCTGATCCTCTTGATCGTAGTCGCGCGGAGGGTTCGTGAAGTCGCTATCCTCGTGACCGGATTCACGGTCGGTCACAGCGTGACGCTGGCGGCGGCCGCGCTCGGCATCGTGGTCCCTCATGCGCGCGCCGTCGAAGCGACCATTGCAGCCTCGATTCTGTTGGTCGCGCTCGAAAACGTGGGCGTGGAGCAGGTGCGTGGCGGGGCCCTGGTGATTCTCGGTGCGTTGGTGCTCTTCGTGGCAAG